>NZ_QUMC01000015.1:0-76926 GCF_003481925.1 Butyricicoccus sp. OF10-2
CCCGACAGGCCCGGCCGGAGAAGCAGGCGCAGTTGGCCCAACCGGCCCGACCGGCCCTGCCGGTGCAAGTCCGGAACCGGCGGCATCGGTAGCAGACGCAACCGGTGCGGACGACATCGTTGCACGGTTCAACGAGCTGCTCAACAGTCTGCGCGAGGCGGGACTGCTCAGGCTGCCGTAACCGCACAGAAAGGGAGTGGAAACACTCCCTTCAGTCTGTCAAAAAGCAGCATTTCGACTCTTGTGCTTCGTGCGGCAGCACGCATAAAATAGAATTTGCAAAGCAAATTCATAAATTCCGGGAGCATGGTCCAGACCACCCTCTCTTGCCGCTATGCGGCAATTCACCTTGTGTATCTCGGAATTTATACAAGGGAAGAAAAAATGTGCCCGTCAGGGCGCGGTTTTTCTTCAGTATTCGCTCGAAAGCGTGGTTTCGAGCGAGAGGCTGCTCGAAAAACGATAGTTTTTCGACAGCCTCAAGGGAGTGGAAACACTCCCTTTTTCTTTGCGCTGGCATTCGACTTTATGCGCGGCTTGTGCTATACTGATAGCAGAAATATAACAGCAGGAAAGCAGGAAGTATAATGACAATTCTGAATTGTGAATGCGGAAACGAGATTTTCATCATGGACGAAACCGAAGCAACGGCTTGGCAGTGCGAGCAGTGCGGTCAGTGGTATGATTTCTTCGGTGTAAAGGTGCCCGACCCGGCATCTGTGCAGCCGAAAAAGTCGCCTCATCTTGTCAACTGGAGTGCAGGCGAGGATTTGTAAGGCAAAGCGCCGCGGCAGCGCGGACGGAACTCGCGCAAGGAACTGCTGCTTTAATTGTGCGGTGTTGCCGTAAGTCTGCCGTCAGAAAAGGACAAAAAAGCGCGGACGGAAGCTGTAAAAAGTAACAGAACTGTAACCTCGCTTTGTGTCGAAAGGTGGTATACTTATATCTTAGCAGCATATATATATTATAAAAAGGATAGGAAGGATGACAAAAATGGCATATGAATCGGCGCGGCAGGCGCCGCGCAGCCCGCATAGAAGAAGGCGCAGACGCAGACGGCGCAACAGTCACTACGGTGTGCTGTTTGCCCTGATTATTCTGATCATTGCGGTCATTTTCTTCGGTGTGCGGGCGGTCCGCTCGATTGTCGGAAACGTGGTCAGCAGCAACAACGTGCTGGTGTATCAGGTGGGAAACACGAATGCATATAAGAACGGCAAGACGATACAGGTTGACGCTGCGCCCTACCGTGACAGTCAGGGCAACGGCATGGCGTCCATCAGCTCGCTGTGCGATAACCTCGGATTGGAGCTGAACTGGGACGAGAACGCTAAATCCGGCACGATCACGCTCAAAAAGACCGTGCTGACAATTAAGCTCAGTGATACAAACCTGCAGGTCGGTGACGCGACCGAGACCTTTGCCTCCGCACCGGTGGAGAAGAACGGCGTGGTTTATGCGCCGGTCAAGGATATCTGTCAGGCACTTTCGTGGCAGACCGGCGAGGTTGCCGCCGAAAACGGCGATCTGATCATCATCAGTCAGGCAAAAAAAGCGCTGACCGACAAGAAGATCGGTGAAATTACGGATCAGGCGCTCGAGGTGCTCGGCCCGGCCGAGGGACAGGTGATGAGCGGCAGCATCGTTATGCGAACCGGCTCGGATCAGCTGCTCTATGAAGGCAGCACCAAGCACATGGTGAAGAAGGCAAAAAGCTGGGTGCAGGTGTGCTCGATCAGGACGGTACGGCGTATATCCCGCTCAAGGCTGCGATGACCGCGCTCGGCGGCAAGGCGGAGGACGATGGCAAGGGTGCATGGAATGTCACCTGCGGCGAATCCACCGCGACCGTGGATGCGGACGACGGCAAGACCAAGGTGGACGGCAAGCGTGCCTCCGGCAATGGCTTCTCCACCTACACGGATCAGGACAAGAACCGTTTTTACGTTTCTCCGCAGGTGCTTGCGGCAATCCTTGGCAAAACGTATACCGATCTCGGTGACGGCGTATTCTCGTTCACCGGCGTAACGCTTGACGGCTTTGACAGCCAGAAGGCATACCTCAAGAACATGAAGGATAAGCTGGGCGATGCCGTGGACGGCGATATACCGGAGGCCGATGTCTATATCGCGCTGACGTTTGACGACGGCCCGACCGGCAAAAAGGACGGCTATCCGAACGGCCTGACCAACTATCTGCTGGACGGCCTCAAGCAGCGCGGCGCAGTTGCTACGTTTTTGATGGTCGGCGAGCGTGTCTCCGAGGTATCGGATGTGCTGCCGCGCATGGTAAACGAAGGCCATGAGCTGGGCAACCACACCATGAATCACCCGATGTGCCACCTGACCGGCCTCGGCACGGATGACATCCGCACACAGATTGACGATGCGACCAATGCGATCAAGGATATTGCAGGGCAGGCACCGCAGGTGCTGCGTCCGGTAGGCGGCGGCGTCAACTCGGATGTCAAGGCGGTAGCCGCAGAGCTTGGCTATCCGATCATCAACTGGAGCGTGGACACCGAGGACTGGAAGTACCGCGATGCCGATCATGTGAAGAAGGTCATCGTGGAGCAGGCGCAGGATGGCGATGTTGTCCTGATGCACGACCTGTATGAGACTTCGGTTCGGGGTGCGCTGGCAGCGATCGACGAGCTGCAGAGCCGCACGGATAAGACCTACGCGTTTGTAACGGTCTCTCAGCTTGCCGCAATTCACGGCATCACGCTGGAGCCGGGCGTTGTCTACAACGGCCTGACGGATGAAGTCGCGCAGCAGATCGCGGACGGCAGCTATTCGCCGACGGAGTTTACCTAAACAAAGAAATCCCGAACCAAACGGTTCGGGATTTTTTGTTTAGGAATGGAGAATTGATAATGTAGGATTGAGAATTATGGTTCGGCGCATAGCGCCGTTATTTAATCATCGCGCGTAGCGCGGTACCACGTCGCAGCGCGGACGGAACTCGCGCAAGGATAGCGACATTCTCCATTTTCCATTCTCCATTCTCAATTATCCGTATTCTCTGCCATACGATATCCCACGCCGACCTCGGTAAACAGATACTCCGGTTCGGCAGGATTTTTTTCGATCTTGCGGCGGATATTTGCCATATTGACGCGCAGGATCTGGTTGTCACCGCCGGCTCGCGGTCCCCACAGCTCCTTGATGATGTAATCGTAGGTAAGCACCTTGCCGGCAAACTTGCCGAGTAGCGCAACGATACGGAACTCGCTGAGCGTGAGGTGGACATTCTCGCCGCGGACGAGCACCTGATGCTTGTTATAGTCGATGGTCATTTCACCGACCGTGTAGGTGCCCTCGCGGGCGATTTCGCTGTTCGCGGAGGTGGTTCTCGTGTGGCGGATGGCGGTGCGCACGCGCGCAAGCAGCTCGGCGGTGCCGAACGGCTTGGTCAGGTAGTCGTCCGCGCCGAGATCGAGCGCCTGCACCTTATCGTGCTCATGCGAGCGGGCGGAAACCACCACCACCGGCAGGCTCGACCACGAGCGCAGCTCGCGCAGGACGTCAATGCCGTCCATATCCGGCAGACCGAGATCGAGGATGACCAGATCCGGACAGTGCGAGGAGATCATGGTCTTCGCCTCGCTGCCCGAGCGGGCCAGCAGCGTTTCGTAGTCGTTGGAGTTCAAAATAGTGGAGATAAAGTGCGCAATGCTTTTTTCGTCCTCCACGATGAGTATTTTTTCTCGAATGTTCATTGCAGTTCCGGCTCCTTTTCTATCATCGGCAGACAGAAGATAAATTCTGCACCGCCGTCCTTATTTTGTGCGTGCATCGTGCCGCCGTGTGCGCGGACAATGGCGTTGCATACAGAAAGTCCCAGCCCCATATTGCGCTTGCCGTCTCCGGTGGGCGTGTCGCTGTGGCGCAGCGTTCCGCTGAACAGCACGGGCAGCAGCTTGGGCGGGATGCCGCCGCCGTTGTCCTGCACAGCAAAGACAGCGTTTTCGCCATCCTGATGCACAGAGAGCGCAATATGGGTGGTGTTTTTGCCGTGCCGAACGGCGTTTTCAAGCAGATTGGTCATGACCTGCTCAATGAGGATCGCATCCATCGGTACGATGAGCAGATCATCCGGCACAGCCACCGATATCTTGACGCCGGGATAGTGCTTGCGGAATTTGCGGGCGACCTCGCCGAGCACCTCCTCGGCGGCCTCAGGCTGCTTGGTGATCCGGGTGTCCTCGCCCATGCGGGTGATGGACAGCAGGTTTTCCACCACGCGGACCAGCCACTGCGCGTCATCGCGCACATCCTCGAGCAGCTGATGCTGCTGTTCGAGAGACAGGTCGGGCGTTTCCAGAATGGCCGAGGTTGAACCGATGATGGAGGTCAGTGGCGTGCGGATGTCGTGCGAGACCGAGCGGAGCAGGTTGGCACGCATTTTCTCGCGCTCACTCTCCATGCGGAACTGCTCCTGCTGCTTGATCTTGGTGGTCATCGTGCAGGTGACGAGCGATACGCACAGCATGACGAAAAACGTCAGCGGATAGCCGGTCATTGTGAAGTTGAATTCCCAGTAGGGAAAGGTAAAGATGTAGTTGATGCCGATAACGCTCAGGAATGCGGCAAGCGTGCCGAACAGGTATCCGTTCGTGAAGCGCGAGGTGAGCAGCACCGCGAGAACGAATACCGGAGAGGCGAAGCCGTCGCTGATGTCCGAGCGGCGCAGCAAGGTGCAGAGTACCAGTGCACAGATAAATATCGCCGCGAAAATAAGAAAATCCCGCAGTGTAAACGAGAATAAACGCGGTTTACCGTCCTGTCGTTTCATGTCGAAGCCTCCAAGTGCATAAATGTACAAGTTAATTATAGCAGATAATCCGTTAATGTGCTGCTAAAACTTACTGAGTGGAGAATTATGCAGCAAAGATATTATCCATTCGGTAAGTTATCATGCAGGGCAGGGCACTTCGGAGCGCCCCGCCCTGCGATTAAACGACAAAATCCTGCCGAATGTTGTACAGAACAAATATTCGGGTGACAACAACCGCTATCCGTGTTATAATAATCCATTATAGGGTAATATAGAATCAGAATCACTGCAATAATGGAGGAAACAGCTTGCTTTGGAGAGCTTTGATGAGCGGCGATATCCGCTCCGCATTTATCACACTGGCGCTTTCGCTGCCCGCGATCGTGCTGTGCCTGTCCATCCACGAGACTGCGCACGGCGGTGCTGCCTATCTGCTCGGCGACCGTACCGCGCGTGATTCCGGCCGCGTAACGCTGTCGCCGATGGCGCATATCGACCGATCGGTTTCCTGTGCCTGCTGCTGTTCGGCTTCGGCTGGGCGCGTCCGGTGCCGGTCAATATCGCCAATTTCAGGAACAGACGCTGGGGCATGGCGCTGACTGCGCTTGCCGGTCCGGTATCCAACTTTATCACCGCCTTTATCGCGTACTGCCTGTATTTTGTGGTGCGCATGAACATGACGAATACGTTCCTGTGGTCGCTGTCGCAGTTCCTGCTCATCGTTGCGAGCATGTCGGTCGGTCTGGGTGTGTTCAATCTCGTTCCGGTGCACCCGCTGGACGGCTCGCGCGTCGTTGACGCATTTATGCCGTTTTCGTGGTCGCTCAAGCTGCAGAAGTACCAGAATATCATCTTTTTCGTGTTTATCGTGGCGCTCTGGTTCGGTTGGCTGGACGGCATTATGGACTGGGTCGGCAACGGCGTTCTCATGCTGGCGGTAAACTTCGTCAGCCTGTTTCTGTAAGCTATGGATTTTCATTTAGACAACTTTGACGGGCCGCTTGACCTGCTGCTGCACCTGATTTCCAAAAACAAGGTGAGCATTTACGATATCCCTATCGCGGAAATCCTTGAGCAGTACATGGCGGTTCTGCACGAGGCCGAGCACATGGATTTGGACATTGCCGGCGACTTTATCGCAATGGCGGCGCAGCTGGTGTACATCAAGTCCAGGATGCTGCTGCCGAAGCACGAGGAGGACGAGGCCGAGGAGGACCCGAGAGCGGGTCTGGTCGAAATGCTGCTCGAGTACCAGAGACTCAAGAGCGCGACCGCGTTTTTTGCGGAAAAGAACGAAAACGGCCGTGATATCTATGTCAAACCGCCCGAACGGCAGAATGATGCGCCGGTGGAGTATCACCACACGGTAAACGATCTCATCCGCGCGGCAAACAAAATGCTGCGCCGCACCAAGCGCCGCCTGCCGCCGCCGGTGACCTCGTTTCAGGGCATTGTCGGGCGGGAGCCTGCACCGGTAGAGGGACGCGTCACCGCGATTCTCAAACGCTTTCTGTACCGGATGCGCGTGCCGTTTATGCGGCTGTTCGACGACGCGAGAAACCGCTCGGAGATCGTGGCTACCTTTCTGGCAGTGCTGGAATTATCCAAGACCCGCCGAATCCGTTTGGAAGGGGACGGCGAGGAGATGGAGCTGATGCTGACAAATGACAACACAAAATAACGGCAGTATGACGGCGCTCGAGGCCGGACTGGAGGCTGTGCTGTTCGCGGCAGGCGATGCGGTTACCATTGAACGGCTGTCCGCGGCGCTTGAGGCCGCTCCGGCGGAGCTGCTGGACGCGGCGGCTGCACTTGAGAACCGCTACGACTTCGAGAACCGCGGCATCATGCTGCTGCGTATCGAGGACAAGCTGCAGCTGGCGTCCCGGCCGATGTACGGGCCGTATGTGCGCCGCGTGACCGAATCGCGCAGACCGCCTGCGCTGTCGCCTGCGGCGCTTGAGGTGCTGACCATCATCGCATACCGCCAGCCGGTGACGCGTGCGTTCATCGACCAGCTGAGAGGTGTCGATTCATCGAACACGGTGAGCAGTCTGGCGGAAAAGGGGCTCATCGAGGAGGCCGGACGGCTGGACGTGCCCGGAAAGCCCATGCTGTTCCGCACGACCGACCAGTTCCTGCGCAGCTTTTCACTGGCAAGCATTGAGGACCTTCCGGCGCTGCCCGCGCTTGAAGAAAACGAGCAGATGGAGCTGAACATGGACGGCACGCTGCACGAGACACCGCCCGGCGAGCAGCTGCGCTTCTTGAACGGCGAGCCTGTGCCGCCGGAAACGGAGTGACCGCCTATGGGAACGGTTTTACTCTGGATTTTAGGCATTCTGCTTGGAATTGTACTGCTGGCATTGGTGATTGTGCTGGTGCTGCTGAACATTCGGGCAGGCATTGAAGCCGTCGGCGTGACCGGCGAGGTGAGCGTGGAGGCACGGTATGGGCCGGTTCGCATTCCGCTGTATCCGAGACCGCGCCACCTGAAAAAGAAAAAAGAGGAAACGGAAGCTGAGAAGAAGAAATCTGAGGAAAACGAAAAGAAAACGAGCGGAAAGCTCGGTCTTTCGCTGCCGAAGGACGGACTGGATGTCGGTGAGATCGCAGGCACGGTGCGCGATTTTCTCAGCGACCTGACCGACCGCCTGCGCATCAGCAGACTGCGGGCGCGCGTAGTTATCGGCACGGACGATGCGGCGCAGACCGGCATTCTGCTCGGGCAGGCAGCGGCACTCTGCGGAATCGTTGTTCCATTTCTGGAGAATACTTTTGATATGCAGGATTACCATGTCAGCGCGGACGCGGACTTCAACGCCGACCATACCGAGTGGGCGTTTACCGTAAACTGCTCGATACGGCCGATATCGCTCATCAGAGTGCTGCTGCGGCATGGCAAGCCAATGTATCAGCTGTACAAGAAATATTTCAAATAATCAGTAAAAACGTATAAAAGGAAGGCGAAAAATATGAGTGAACATCATCCAATCAGCGATTTGATGACCGAAACCATGTCCAAAATCAAGGAAATGGTGGATGTTAATACCATTATCGGCAACCCGATCGTAGCGGCGGACGGCACGACCGTTATCCCGGTCTCCAAGGTGTCGTTCGGCTTCGGCGCAGGCGGCAGCGAGTTCGCGTCCAAGCACGCGGCAAGCGGGTCTCCGCTTGCGTTCGGCGGCGGCAGCGGCGCCGGTGTGACGGTTTCGCCGGTGTGCTTCCTTGTCATCGGCAGGGACGGCAGCGCCAACATCCTCGGCATCAACGCACAGGCGTCCGACACGGTCGATCGTCTGGTCGAGATGATTCCGGGTGCGATCAACAAGGTGTCCAATTTCGTCAGCGGCTTCAAGGGCAAGACCGAGGATGCAGCTGCTGCTGCAGAACCCCTGTCTGGCGATGAATAAAACCGCGTTTTCCCGCAAAACCTACTCGCATGAATGCTGAGTAGGTTTTGTTATGCGGGGAGTGGTGCAATGTGAAAAAGCTGTTTTGCGTGCTCGCGCTTTTGCTCGTGCTGCCGAGGGCAGGCGCGGTGAGCGCACAGGGGGCGGTCGTGATCGATGCGGACACGGGCGAAACGCTGTTCGAGCAGAACGCGGACAGCCGCCTGCCGATGGCGTCCACCACCAAGATCATGACCGCGCTCGTCGCGCTCGGCGAGGGCGACCTTGACCGCGTGTATACCGTAAAGCCGGAGTACGCCGCCGTGGAAGGCTCGTCCATGTACCTGAAAGCGGGTGAGACACTCTCGCTGCAGGATACGCTGTACGGACTCATGCTCGCGTCCGGCAACGACGCGGCGGTCGCCATCGCGGGAGAGTGCGGCGGCATGACCGCCTTTGTGGGCAAAATGAATGCCAAAGCGGCGGAACTCGGTCTGACGGACACGCATTTCGACAATCCGAACGGCCTGCCGTCCGACACGCACTACACCACCGCGCATGAGCTGGCGAAAATCACCGCGGCGGCGCTCAAGGACCCGGTGTTCCGGCAGATCGTCTCGACAAAAAGCTGCACGGTCAGCGGGCACGCGTTGAGCAATCACAACCGTCTGCTGAGCATGTATGATGGCGCGATCGGCGTGAAAACCGGCTTTACGCGGGCGGCAGGGCGGTGTCTGGTCTCGGCGGCCGAGCGCAATGGGCGCACCATCATCGCGGTGACGCTCAATGACCCGAACGACTGGAACGATCACATGGAGATGCTTGACGCCGGTTTTGCGCAGTACAGCGAGGTCACGCTGCATACGGCAGGAGACACGATTGCAAACGCACGCGTGTTCGGCGGCGATACCGCGTCCGTGCCGCTCGCAGCGAAGAATACTGTGACGGCATATCTGTTGCCCGGCGAGAAAGAGAAGCTGCAGCGCGTGCGCTACGGCGAAAAAATCTGCTATGCACCGGTCGTGAGGACGGCACAGGCCGGGTCGGTGGAGTATCGGCTCGGGGATTGCGTCTTGGGACGCGATACGCTGGTTTACGGCGGGGAATCCTTGCTGCCGGCGGAGGAAAAGGGTATCGTTGAGAAAATTTTAGAGCGATTTACAAATTAGCAACACACTTTATTGTAGGGCGGACTGACCGCATCCCGCCGTTCCCCAACGAACCAATGAGTGCAATGGGGATTATTGAGATACCGGTTTTCATTTTTACGGTATCCGCTGTTGTTGATACGGCGATTGTCGTTAGACGGCGGGGTGAGGGCACCCCGTCCTACGGAATAGTGTTACATAATGCAATAATTGAGAAAGAGGAATTATACATGGAAGAAAGACTGCAGAAATTACTGGCGCAAGCAGGTTTGTGCTCCCGCCGTGAGGCGGAGCGCTGGATCGATGATGGCCGCGTAACGGTAAACGGCAAAAAGGCTTCGGTCGGCGACAAGGCCGATCCGCGCCGTGACAAGATTTTCGTGGACGGCAAGCCCATCGGCGGTGCCGAGGAGAAGGTATACTTAATGCTGTACAAGCCGCGCGGCTATGTCACGACGATGAAGGACGAGCACGGCCGCAAGACGGTTGCCGATCTGGTACGCGGCTGCGGTGCGCGTGTTGTGCCGGTCGGCCGTCTGGACTACAACTCCGAGGGTCTGCTGCTGCTGACCAACGACGGCGATCTGCTCAACGCGCTGACCCATCCGCGCCACGAGGTGGAAAAGCACTATGAGGTGCGCGTGCGCGGCAATCTGGAAAACATCCCGAAACTCGCAGAGCCGATGGAGATTGACGGCTACAGCATCCGTCCGGCAACGGTTGTTACCATTGACCGTGACGAAATCAGCGCGAAGCTGCGCCTGACCATCCACGAGGGCCGCAACCGCCAGATTCGCAAAATGTGCGAGAAGTGCGGTCTGGAGGTTCGCCGCCTCAAGCGCGTGGCAATGGGCACGATGCCGCTCGACCCGCATCTCAAGAGCGGTGCATGGCGCGAGCTGACTGACGAGGAGATCGGCTATTTGCAGGACATCGCTGCCGACGTGCAGGAGAACCTCTGATTTTTTAAGGGAATCCCTGCCTTTTTGCAATTTACACCCATATGCTCTTGCATTTTTTTGCAGGTTCACTTAAAATAGTATCGTGCAAATGCAGGAATGTATGCAGAGAATGCAATGCAGGAGAGAATATAATGAATGACCTGATCACAAAAATTCAAAGCGAGCTGCCCGGCTTTTCCAAGGGTCAGAAGCAGATCGCGCGTTTTATCTTAGAGCACTACGACAAGGCTGCGTTCATGACCGCGAGCCGTCTGGGTGTGACTGTCGGCGTGAGTGAAAGCACGGTCGTGCGCTTTGCGACCGAGCTTGGCTATGACGGCTATCCGCACCTGCAGCGCGCCCTGCAGGAGATGATCCGCAACAAGCTGACTTCGGTGCAGCGCATGGAGGTTGCGGGCGACCGCATGGGTGGCCGCGATGTACTGCAGACCGTGCTGCACGCGGACACGGACATGATCCGCGTAACGCTCGACGAGATCGACCGCGACGCCTTTCAGGGTGCGGTGGATGCGCTCATGGGCGCCAAGCGAATCTACATCCTCGGTGTGCGCTCCTCGAGCGCTTTAGCCAGCTTTTTAGGCTTTTACTTCAACCTTTTGTTTGAAAATGTGACGCTTGTACATACGAACAGTGTCAGCGAGATTTTTGAGCAGGTGCTCCGTGTCGGACCGGGTGACGTGCTGTTCGGCATCAGCTTCCCGCGCTACTCCAAGCGCACGCTGAGTGCAATGAAGTACGCCCGCGACCGCGCGCCCGCGTTATCGCACTGACCGACTCGCAGCTGTCGCCGCTGGCGCGTGTAGCTGATCATGTGCTGCTCGCACGCAGCGATATGGCGAGCTTTGTCGATTCGCTCGTGGCGCCCTTGTCGGTCATCAACGCACTGATCGTGGCTGTCGGCATGAGCCGCCGCGATGAGATTGAGCAGACATTTAACAAGCTGGAGCGCATCTGGGAAGAATACGACGTATATGAAAAACCGGAGGACGATATAAATTGAACATTATCGTAATCGGCGGCGGCGCAGCCGGTCTGATGGCGGCAGGCACTGCCGCGGAGCAGGGCGCGCAGGTGACGCTGCTGGAAACCAACGAAAAAGTTGGCCGCAAACTGTTTATCACGGGCAAGGGCCGCTGCAACGTGTGCAATAACTGCGATGTGCAGGAGGTTCTGCGCAACGTGCCGGTCAATCCGCGCTTTCTGTATTCCGCGCTCGGCGGATTCGGTCCGGCGGACGTGATGGACTTTTTCGAGAACCATGGCGTTGCCCTCAAAACAGAGCGCGGCAACCGCGTGTTCCCGCAGTCGGATAAGGCAGCTGACATCATCGATGCGCTGTTCCTGTGGGTGAAAAAGGCGGGTGTGACCATCGTACATACGACTGCAGACGAGCTGCTCATCGAGGACGGTGTGCTCACAGGCGTTCGTGCCGGTCACAAGACCTATAAGGCGGATCGCGTGATTGTCGCGACCGGCGGCGCGTCCTATCCGCAGACCGGCTCGACCGGTGACGGCTACCGCTTTGCCAGGCAGGCAGGACACACGGTTGTGCCCGCAAATCCGTCGCTCGTGCCGTTGGTCGAGGACGGTGACACCTGTCAAAAGCTAATGGGTCTCAGCCTGCGCAACGTGCAGCTGACCGTGTATGAAAATGACAAAAAACTCTACTCGGACTTCGGCGAAATGCTGTTCACACACTTCGGTCTGTCCGGTCCGCTGGTGCTGTCCGCGAGTGCGCATATGCGCCATTTCGGCAGCAAAAAGTACCGTGTGGAGATTGATCTCAAGCCTGCGCTGGACGAAAAGACGCTCGACAAGCGTCTGCTCACGGACTTTGACAAGCACAAGAACAGCGATTTTATCAACGCGCTCGGTGAGCTGCTGCCTAGGAAAATGATTCCGGTGGTGATCGAAAAGAGCGGTATTGACCCGCGCGAGAAGGTCAATTCCATCACCAAGGCACAGCGTGCCGCGCTGCTGCGCGTACTCAAGGCGTTCCCGGTCGAGATTTCCGGCAAGCGTCCGATTGCTGAGGCGATTATCACTACGGGCGGCGTATCCGTCCGCGAGGTCAGCCCGAAAAGCATGGAGTCCAAAAAGCTGCCGCACCTGTATTTCGCAGGTGAGGTGCTCGATGTGGACGCCTACACGGGCGGCTTCAACCTGCAGATTGCGTGGTCCACGGGCCGTCTGGCGGGTCTGTCGGCTACGGAGGAGGAATCATGATGAAGTACATTTCGGTTGCCATTGACGGCCGTCCGGGGCCGGAAAATCCACCGTGGCGCGTGCTGCCGCGGCAAAACTCGGCTATGTATATGTGGATACGGGTGCGATGTATCGTTCCATCGGTCTGGCGGTGTGCCGCAGGGGCATTGCCGGAGAGGATACGGCAGGTATTATCGCAACCCTGCCGGAGATTGCCATTCAGCTGACCTATCAGGACGGCGCACAGCACGTTCTCCTGAACGGCGAGGATGTCTCCGAAGCCATCCGCACACCGGAGATTTCGTACTACGCGTCCAAGGTGTCCGCGGTGCCGGAAGTACGCCGGTTTCTGCTGGAAACCCAGCGCAATATGGCGAAAAACAGCAGCATCCTGATGGACGGCCGCGACATCGGCACGGTCATCCTGCCGGATGCGCCGGTCAAGATTTTCCTGACCGCGTCTGCGCAGTCTCGCGCGGAGCGTCGCTATAAAGAGCTGATTGAGAAGGGCCAGCAGGTGACGATGGACGGCATCCTGCACGATATCAACGAGCGCGACAGGCAGGACATGACGAGAGCCGTTGCGCCGCTCAAACAGGCGGACGATGCGGTTCTGCTGGACACGAGCAGCCTGACGCTCGAGGAGAGCATAGCGGCCGTTCTGCATATTATTCGTGAAAAAACGGAGGAAAAGGCATGAAATTCAAGTACCACCGCTGGTTCCAGGCTTTGGTTGTGCCGCTGGTAGCGCTGGCGTTCCATATTTTCTTTGGCTATCGCGTGATCGGACGCGAAAACATCCCGGAGGGCGGCTGTGTTGTCTGTCCGAACCATGTGCAGCTGTCCGACCCGCCGTTTGCGGCGGTCGCACTCGGCGGCAAGACGCCGTTGCGCCTGATGGCGAAAAAGGAGCTGTTCCGGAAGAAGATATTCGCGTGGCTGATTGCGGCGCTCGGCGCTTTTCCGATCGACCGCGAGGGCGCGGATATCACCGCCATCAAGACCGCGCTCGGCTCGGTTCGTGCCGGTCAGAAGCTCATCATCTTCCCGCAGGGCACACGCCACGCCGCCGAGGGCGAAACCAAGAAAGGTGCGGCCATGCTGGCGGTCAAGACCCGGGCGCCGATCCTGCCGATGTATATCACCGAGGGCAAGCGTTTCCGCTGCAGAGCCACGGTCGTGATCGGCAAGCCGTTCACGCCGGATCCGAAGCAGAAGGACTACGGCCTGATCGCGGATGATATCCTGCACCGCATCTACGCGCTGAAGGAGCAGGTATGAGCGTAACGGTAGCCAAGACCGCCGGATTCTGCTTCGGCGTACGCCGTGCCGTGGACCTCGCCGAGCAGCAGGCGAAAAAAAACGGAAAAATTTATGCCTATGGTGAAATCATTCACAACATGCACGAAATCGAGCGGCTGGAGAAACTCGGTGTGTACACCGCGTATGCGCTTGAGGACATTCCGGACGGTGCCGGCGTGCTCATTCGGGCGCACGGTGTACCACGGAATGTATACACGTTGCTTCAAGCAAAAAAGTGCGAAATCTTTGATGCAACCTGCCCTTTTGTGCGGAAAATACACAAAATTGCGGATAAAGAGAGCGCGGACGGACGGCTGATCGTCATTCTCGGCAGCGCCGGACATCCGGAGGTTGTGGGCATTCAGGGCTGGTGCGGCGAGTCGGTCGTGCTCGAGGGCGAGGAGCAGGCGAGAGCCTTCTCGGAACGGCTTGAAATGGAAGATAAACCCATTTCTCTGGTCGCACAGACCACCGTTAACCGGTCAATTTGGAATATTTCCGTAGGACTTATAAAAAAAAGGTGTACAAACCTCAAAATTTTTGATACAATATGTAAAGCGACGGATGAGCGCCAGTCGGAGGCTCGTCTGCTTGCCGGTGTATCGGATCAAATGATCGTGATCGGAGATAAGAAAAGCTCCAACACCAAACGGCTGTATGAGATCAGCCGGTCGCTGTGCTCGGATGTGCGCTACATCGAAGACGCGGCAGAGCTTACTACGCAGGAGCTCGGGCAGCACCAGCACATCGGGATCACGGCGGGAGCATCCACACCGGCATGGATAATTAAGGAGGTCAGTAACATGATGAGCGAAGAAACCAAGATTGAAACTGGTGAGGACTTTGCAGCAATGCTGGAGGAGTCCTTCAAGACTTTAAATAATGGAGAAAAGGTAACCGGCACCGTTGTAGGTATTTCCAATAACGACGTACAGGTAGATCTGGGCGTTAAGCACACTGCGTATATCCCGCTGGGTGAGCTGTCTGACGACCCGAACTATGACGTAGCTGCCAACATCCACGTTGGTGACGAGATCGAAGCTGTTGTTGTTCGCGTAAACGACGGCGAGGGTACCATCACTCTGTCCAAGAAGCGCGTTGATCAGCTGAAGGGCTGGGAGACCGTTGAGAAGGCTTACGAGGAGCACACCGTTGTTGAGGGTGTTATCGTTGAGGAGAACCGCGGCGGTGTTGTTGCAACTGCACACGGCGTTCGCGTATTCATCCCGGCATCCCAGACCGGCGTACCGAAGGATCAGCCGATGAGCCAGCTGGTTAAGACCAAGCAGTCCTTCTATATCACCGAGATCAACCGTCAGCGCAAGCGCGTTGTTGGTTCTATCCGTGAGATCCAGAGAGAGGCTCGCAAGGCTGCTGCTGAGCAGATCTGGAACACCATCGAGATCGGCAACGAGTACGACGGCACCGTTAAGTCCCTGACTTCCTACGGCGCATTCGTAGACATCGGCGGCGTGGACGGCATGGTTCACATCTCCGAGCTGTCCTGGGGCCGCATCAAGCACCCGTCCGAGGTCGTTTCTGTTGGCGACAAGGTAAAGGTATTCGTTATCGGTCTGGATAAGGAAAACAAGAAGATCTCCCTCGGCTACAAGCGCGAGGAGGATAATCCGTGGAACGTATTCAAGTCCAAGTACGACATCGGCTCTGTTGCTGAGGTTAAGATCCTCAAGTTCATGCCGTTCGGCGCATTCGCTGAGATCGTACCGGGCGTTGACGGTCTGATCCACATTTCTCAGATCGCTGATCACCGCATCGCAAAGCCGGAGGACGAGCTGGAGGTTGGCCAGGTTGTCGAGGCTAAGATCATCGACATCAACGACGAGAAGAAGAAGGTATCTCTGTCTATCCGTGCTCTGCTCGAGGACGGCGAGGATTACGAGGACTAATTCCTCATTTAGCTGTTAAGCGCAAAGAAGCACCTGATTTATCGGGTGCTTCTTTTTTGTTAATTGGTGATTGCAAATTGGTAATTAGTAGTTAGCAATTAACGTGACGGTTAAGCGGTTATGTAAAATAACCGTCCTAATGTGTCCTAATCTGTTAAAAGGGGAATATATATTGGCAGATAATAATAGTAAAACAGTTTAGGACGGTTTAGGACAGTTTTTTAATAGAGAAATATATTGTAACGCTTTACCGCAGGGTGCGGCAAGGTGATTATGCAAACGTATGCCGCATACGCTGAATGGGGTGGTATTATGCGGCGCAGACGGAAAAACGGCAGGAGACTGGCACTTGTCATACTGATACTGATAGTAGCGGCTGGTCTTGGTCTGCTGACCATACGCTTTCAGCGCATTTTCATGGAGTACGCCGTCAACGTCTGCGAGGACAGCGCCATCAAGGAGATCAACACCTTGATGGAGGACGAGGTTTTCTCCCATCCGGACGAATTTGCCGAACTTGTGGTGCTTGAGCGCGACAGCGACAACCGCATCACGGCCTTGCGTACGGATATTATCGCAGTCGGAAAGGTGAAGGCGCGTATCGTCAACGGTCTGTTTGACCGGCTGGATTATCTGGAGGAAACGCAGACCGAGGTGCCGCTCGGCACGGTATTTGCGCCCAATTTGTTTACCGGAATGGGCCCGAGGGTGAAGGTCGGTCTTGCGGGGCTTGCTCAGATGGAGGCGCAGTTCGTCAGCGCGTTTACCTCGGCGGGCATCAACCAGACGCGCCACCGGATTCTCATTGAGGTACACGCCGGCTTCCGCATTCTCACGCCGTTTGGCGGGGAAGACCGGGAAATCGTCTCGACATACCCGGTCACGGACACGGTTATCGTCGGCACGGTGCCCGAACGGTACACCTATATCGGCGGCTCCGGCTCTGATCTGCTCGGCGAAATCCGCGATTACGAGGAAAATTCGGATATTTCTCACGAAATCGGAAAATAATACTTCAAAAACTGCTCGTTATTTGGTATACTTAATCTGTGTGAGTATTTGCTCACACCAAAGGAGTTTTATTATGGACGTGCGTGAGCAGATTACCGCTCTGCGGGAGCAGCTGCGGTATCACAACGAAAAATACTATAACGAGGACGCGCCCGAGATCACCGACTATGAGTACGATATGCTGCAGCGTCAGCTTCGCACGCTCGAGGCCGAGCATCCGGAGATGGCGGACGCGAACTCTCCGACCCAGCGGGTCGGCGGCACGGCGAGCAGCCGGTTTGCCAAGGTGACGCACGCCTACCCGCTCGAAAGTCTGCAGGATGTTTTCTCGTTTGACGAGCTGGGCGAGTTCTATTCCCGTGTGGAGAATGCCGTCGGACAGGCGGAGTACGTTGTCGAGTACAAGATTGACGGCCTTTCGGTCGCGCTTGAATATGTGGACGGCGTGTTCGTCCGCGGTGCGACGCGCGGTGACGGTCAGGTGGGCGAGGACGTAACCAAGAACCTCAAAACCATCAAGGACATCCCGAAAAAGCTGGAGAACGCGCCGCCGCATTTGATCGTGCGTGGTGAGGTCTACATGAAAAAGTCCGTGTTCGATGCCCTCAACGCCGAACTGGAGCTGCACGACAAGCCGCTCCTCGCCAATCCGCGCAACGCGGCGGCGGGTTCTCTGCGGCAGAAGGACAGCAAAATTACGCGGGAAAGAAAGCTGTCCATCTTCTGCTTCAACATCCAGAACAGCGACGAGCTGCCGTTGGAAAGCCATGTGCAGGCGCTCGATTACCTCAAGAGCCTCGGTTTCCCGACAAGTCCGCGCTATCCGGTCTACACCGACCCGCAGGACGTGCAGCGCGAGATTGAGAACATGGGCGAGACCCGCGGTGAGCTGGATTTCGACATTGACGGCGCGGTCGTCAAGGTCAATTCCTTCGCGCAGCGCGAAACGCTCGGCTCGACCGCGAAATTTCCTCGGTGGGCGGCGGCGTACAAGTACCCGCCCGAGGTCAAGCAGACCCTGCTCAAGGATATCGTCATCACGGTAGGGCGCACCGGCGTGCTGACGCCGAATGCCGTGCTTGAGCCGGTAAGGCTTGCCGGTACAACGGTTTCGCGCGCAACGCTGCACAACCGCGATTTTATCCGTCAGCTGGACGCCCGCGTGGGCGACATTGTTTCCGTCCGAAAAGCCGGAGAAATCATTCCGGAGATCATCGGCGTGGAAAAGGACCGGCGTCCGCTGGATTCCGTGCCGTATGAGTTCCCGAAGGTCTGTCCGGTGTGCGGCGCTCCGGTCTACGATGACGAGGACGAAGCCGCGATTCGCTGCACGAGCGCGTCCTGTCCGGCACAGCTGCTGCGCAACCTGATGCACTTTGCGTCGCGTGACGCGATGGACATCGACGGCTGCGGCGAGGGCAACCTGCAAAAGCTGATCGACGCCGGACTGGTCAAGTCGGCGGCTGACCTGTACGACCTGACGGTCGAGCAGCTGCTGCCGCTCGGTAAAAAGGTGGACGTCTGGGCGAACAATCTTGTCCGCTCGATTGAAGCCAGCAAGACCCGCGACCTGTCGCGGCTGCTGTTCGCGTTCGGCATTCGGCATGTCGGCCAGAAGGCGGGCCGCATCCTGAGCGACCACTTCGGCTCGCTCGATGCGCTGCTGACTGCGCCGGTTGAGGAGATGACCGAGATACGCGACATCGGACAGACCACCGCGGAGAGCATCGCCGCCTGGCGGGAGCTGCCGCAGTCGCATACGCTGATCGAAAAGCTGCGCGCGCACGGCGTCAACTTCATCGGTGAAAAGACCGCAAAGAGCGACCTGCTCGCCGGAAAGACCATTGTGGCAACCGGCAGCCTGACGCTCTATACCCGCAAGGAGATCAACGATCTGATCGAGTCTCTCGGCGGCAAAGCGGCCGGTTCGGTCTCGAAAAAGACCAGCTATGTCGTCGCAGGCGAGAATGCCGGCAGCAAGCTGCAGAAGGCGGCGGAGTTGGGTGTTCCGGTGCTGACCGAGGAAGAGTTTAAGACGATGATTGAAGAAGGCAGCGGAAACGCTTAAATAAGATATGCCGTAGGGCACCCCGTCCTACGATAGATCATAAAATTCGTATCATAGATTTAAGATAAATAATTAGGAGGCAAACGACATGGCAATTTCCAGAAAAGAAATTGAGCACATCGCGTCCCTGGCACGTCTGGATTCGACCGGCGGCATTTTCGACCGTCTGGCCGATGACATGCAGGGTATCGTCGCAATGGTGGACAAGCTGGCTGAGCTTGATCTGGGCGATATCACCGATGTTATCAACACCGAGCGCAAGAATGCGTTCCACGAGGACGAAGTGATTCAGGAATTCACACCGGATGAGCTGATCGAGCCGAATGCACCGGACTTCCAGTGCGGCGGCGTAGCAGTTCCGCGTGTTGTCGAGTAAGGAGGGGACAGAATCATGGCACTTTACGAAAAAACTGCGTCCGAGCTGTCCGAGCTGCTCGGCAAAAAGGAAATCTCCGCAGTAGAGCTGGCAAAGGACGTTTTTGCCCGCACCAAGGCGGTAGAGGATAAGGTTCAGGGCTACGTTACCGTAGCCGAGGAGTCCGCGCTGGCACAGGCAGAAGCGGTTGACAAGAAGCGCGCGAGCGGCGATACGCTGTCCGCGCTGGCCGGTATTCCGATCGCAATTAAGGACAACATCTGCACCAAGGGCACGCTGACCACCTGCGCGTCCAAGATGCTGGCGGGCTTCAAGCCGCCGTATAACGCAACCGTTATGGAGAAGCTGATTGCTTCCGATGCGGTCATCACCGGCAAGGCCAACATGGACGAGTTCGCAATGGGCTCCTCCTGCGAGAATTCGGCTATGCACCCGACCCACAACCCGCATGGTCTCGACCGTGTACCGGGCGGTTCCTCCGGCGGCTCCGCTGCTGTTGTTGCAGCAGGCGAGGCTCCGCTGGCGCTCGGCTCGGATACCGGCGGCTCTATCCGTCAGCCGGCGTCCTTCTGCGGCGTTGTCGGCATGAAGCCGACCTACGGTGCGGTTTCCCGTTACGGTCTGATCGCATTCGCATCTTCTCTCGACCAGATCGGCCCGTTCGGCCGCTCCATCGAGGACGCAGCCATGCTGCTCGATGCGGTTACCGGTCACGATCCGCTGCACGATTCCACCTCTGTCAAGACCCCGTTTGAGGGTTCGCTGCGCGCAAACCTGAACGCAGACGTCAAGGGTCTCAAGATCGGTCTGCCGAAGGAGTATTTCGGCGAGGGCATCTCGGATGCCGTTCGCAAGAACGTTATGGCGGCTGCAGAGGCGTACAAGGCACTCGGCGCAGAGGTATTCGAGATCTCTCTGCCGCTCGTTGAGTATGCACTGCCGATCTACTACATCCTCTCTTCCGCAGAGGCTTCCTCCAACCTTGCCCGTTTCGATGGCGTAAAGTACGGCTACCGTACCCCGAATGCAGGCGACGACATCATCGAGCTGTACACCAAGAGCCGTTCCGAGGGCTTCGGCGCCGAGGTACAGCGCCGCATCATGCTGGGCACCTACGTTCTGTCCTCCGGCTACTACGATGCATACTACAAGAAGGCTCGTGCCGCACAGCGCAAGATCCGCGAGGAGTTTGCAAACGCATTTGAGAAGTGCGACGTCATCCTGACGCCGGTTGCGCCGACCACGGCTTACGAGATCGGCTCCAAGACTACCAATCCGCTCGAGATGTACGCAGGCGATATCTGCACGGTTTCCGTCAATATCGCCGGTCTGCCGGGTCTGGTTCAGCCGTGCGGTTTTGATGAGAACCACATGCCGGTCGGCATGCAGCTCATCGGTCCGCGCTTCGGCGAGCAGACGCTGCTGAACGCCGGTCTGGCTTTTGAGCAGGCGTCCGGTCTCAAGAACATCATCGCTGCACTGTAAGGGAGGAAGACAAACATGAAATACGAAGCTGTCATCGGTCTGGAAGTGCATGCGGAGCTGTCCACCAAGAGCAAGATCTACTGCTCGTGCTCCACTGGCTTCGGCGCACCGATCAACACCCACACCTGCCCGGTCTGCACCGGTATGCCGGGCGCACTGCCGGTACTCAACAAGCAGGTTGTACACTACGCCGCAAAGATGGGCAAGGCTACCGGCTGCACCATCAATCAGCTGTGCAAGGCTGACCGTAAGAACTATTTTTACCCTGATCTGCCGAAGGCATATCAGATCTCTCAGTTTGATGTGCCGATCTGCGAGAACGGCGAGGTATTCTTCTATGTGGACGGCGTGAAGCACTCCTGCCGTCTCGAGCGCATCCACTTCGAGGAGGATGCGGGCAAGCTGCTGCATGACGAGATCGACGGCACCATCGTTGACTTCAACCGCTGCGGCGTACCGCTGATCGAGATGGTAACCCGTCCCGACCTGCATTCCTCTGCCGAGGCAAAGGAATTCCTTGAAATGATCAAGACCACGCTGTCCTACCTCGACATCTGCGACTGCAAGATGGAGGAAGGCTCCATCCGCTGCGACGTAAACGTTTCCATCCGTCCGGAAGGCTCCACCGAGCTGGGCACCCGTGTCGAGATGAAGAACATCAACACCTTCTCCGGTGCGGTCCGTGCGATCGACTACGAGATTGCCCGTCAGATCGAGGTTGTAGAGAACGGCGGCGAAATCCAGCAGGAGACCCGCCGCTGGGATGACGTAAAGCTGAAGAACACGGTAATGCGTACCAAGGAAGATGCGCAGGACTATCGTTACTTCCCGGATCCGGACCTGATCGCCGTAGAGATCTCCGACGAGTGGCTGCACCAGATCGAGAGCGAGGTTCCGGAGCTGCCGATCACCCGTTACGAGCGTTACCTCAACGAGTACGGCATGACCGCCATGGAGGCGCGTCTGCTGTCCGACAGCTTTGAGAAGGCCGAGCTGCTCGACGCTGCCGCAAAGCAGGTTAAGCCCAAGGCTGCCGCAAACTGGATCCTGTCCGATATCTCCAAGTACCTGAACGACAAGGGCGTAAGCCTCCGCGAGACCAAGATGACCGCAGACAAGCTGGTTGCTCTGGTCAAGCTAATCGAGGCGGGCATCATCTCCGGCAACGCCGGCAAGAAGGTTCTGCCGAGCATGTTCGAGACCGACGAGACCGTTGAGGCCATCGTTGACCGCATGGGTCTCAAGCAGGTATCCGACGAGGGCGCTATCCTCGCCATCGTACAGGACGTTATCGCCAAGAACGAAAAGGCTGTTGCCGATTTCAAGGCAGGCAAGAATGTTACCGGCTTCCTCGTAGGCCAGTGCATGAAGGCTTCCAAGGGTCAGGGCAACCCGCAGATCATCAACAAGCTGATCGCATCCGAGCTGGCAAAGCTGTAATTCAGCTTAAAACCGGATTGATACAAGAGGATACAGAACGGTACTGTTCTGTATCCTTTTTGTGCTTTTTTGGGGGAGAAATTTGTCGGAGAGAGCGGTTGCATTGGGGGAAAATGTTGTAAATCGACAGATATAGGAGCTGTTATGTATAAATGGATATGTAGGTATCGACTGGATGAAAAATATAGAAAAGAGTAAAAATGGAATTTGACAGGTGAAGGAATGCACATAACGGATTGGCTGGAAATGCTGGGTGAGCACTTTCCGCTGGTGGTGATCGGCTGTGCTGAGGCACTGCTGGGGGTTGTGCTCCTGTGTGCTGCGCTGCGGAACCGCAGGCAGTGCACGGATAAAAAAAGGAGCGCACTCCGGCGGGCAGATGAGATTCTGCTGTACAACATGGATCGACAGAGCAATGACGTATGCCGTATCATGCGTCAGCACGACCTGCTGCCGATTTGTGCGGCAGACGATATGCAGAGCCTGCTCGGTGTGACGTTCGAGCAGCTCCGGCAGGATGTTATGCTGCTTGCGGACGTGCTGGAGGACGGGCAGAAAGGCGTTTCCGTCTGGAAGAGATACCGTGCGTGGGCCGGAGCGCAGCCGTTCGAGACCGTCCTCGGACAAAGAACGGCGAGTGGGTGCAGACACAGGGTCTTGACCCGTTTACACAGTCGGCGGCATATTAACGGCTGACCGGCGATGCACCGGCAGCCAACACGGTCGAGGTATCGGTGCAGAACGCTTCGCGCGACGCGGTGTATGCACCGGCTTCGATGGAAAAGGTAACGGACGGTGCCGTGCACGAACGCAGAGACACGCTGCTCAAGGGGCGCGGTCTGTTCGGTACCCGCAATTATACGGTGATCGAGGTTTCGGGTACGCGGCCGTCGTAGCTCATGGTCGCGGAGAGCTGGGTCAGCAGCCCGCAGACCGAGGAGCAGACAGCCTATGCGGAAGCAGAGTCGGTCTATCGCAGCTTTGTGTATGATGCATATACCGCAGCGGACGAGGATTTGCTGCCTATGCTGAACCGTCTGTTCTGGCAGGATTATGATGATGAAAATGACGGCGTTTACAGTGCGCTCAGCCGCATCCGCGAGGTGCTGAAAGCGCAGGTGCGCTACAGCGAGGCTGCCGGAGCCGCACCGAATAATGCGGACCCGATTGCATATTTTCTGACAGACTCGCGGAAGGGCAATGCAGTGCTTTATGCCTCAGCGACCGTGCAGGCGCTGCGGGCACACGGCATTCCCGCACGTTACGCGGAAGGTTACTATCTGCCGATTGCCAAAACGCAGAGCAGCGCGGACGGAACAGCTGCGCTGACCGGTCAGGACGCACATGCATGGGCTGAGGTCTATTTTGACGGTATCGGCTGGCTGCCGGTTGATGCGACGCCGGGTTACTATTTTGACGCGGTTGCGCTGCAGCAGATGGTCAGCCTGCCGGATACGGTGCGCAAAACTGCGGCTATCGACGAAGATCGGTCAGGTGCGGATCAGGTGGTCGAGCCGTCCGGCATCGGTGGTTCCGAGCAGTCCAAGCCGCTGACTGTGGTGAAAAACGTGGCTGCGGTTGGATTCGGTATTGCCGGCATAATTATTGTGCTGTTCACGCTGCTGCTGTGCGCGATGGAGCTGACGCGCATGTTCCTGCTGTGGAATGCGGAACGCAGACGGCGCAGAATGTCGATTGAGGAGCGTGTGCGGCAGTCGCAGAAGCTGATGTTCAAGCTGATTTCCCTCTGGGGAATTGACGCGGCGCTCGGCTGGGAGACCGCAGCGACCGATAAGGCGCTTGCGGACACGCTGCCGTCGGTTAAGCCCGGAGAGTACGAGCGTGTGAACGGTCTGCTTGAGAAAACCATATACGGCGGCATCGCGCTTGAGCCGTTCGAGGAGCGCGCGCTCGATCTGTTCGTGCAGCGGCTTTGGGGAAGAAATGTGAAGAAAAGCTGGAAAATGCGTCTTAAACTGCGGTACGCGTGCTTGTTGGCGGCGAAATAAAAAGAAATCCCGAGGCGATAGGCTTCGGGATTTTTACTATTGCTGTACCTGCGGCAGCAGCAGGCGGAAGGCGCAGAGCAGCAGTTCCTCACGCGTGTGCAGCTGTGCGCTATGCGGAAGAATGCGCTGTCGGATTTCCGGAGAAAGTGCGTAAAAACAGTTGTTAGCCGTTTGATCAATGGACAACAGTGCTGTAAGATTGCAGAAATACTTCATGGAAATTCACCTCGGGATTCAGTATGGACAAGGGGAGAGCAAGCTATACGCAAAAACTTTTGGGAAAAAGCTGAGTAGCAAGAGTAAAATTAACACAAATTGATAGAAGATTTTTAGGCATTGTGTACATCATACACAATGCCTTTACTTTTTACGCTTTATCAGCACTTTTTTGGGGTAATTCGAGGTATTTTAAGCACGCCAACAAGGAGTGACTTTTTTCGCCACTCCTAAAATGAGAAAATATGCGATTTTGACGGCTTATTCCTGCTGCTGCATATACAGTTCGTACACTGTATTGGAGGTTGCCCAGCTGAGAACCTTGCGTGGATAGTTATTGATCCAGTCCTGCAAGGCAGCGATCTGTGCTGCCGTCACCTTGGAGAAGTCAGTACCTTTTGGAAACCATCGCCGGATTAGACGATTAGCGTTCTCGTTAGAACCACGCTCCCAGCTATGGTGGGCATGACAGTAATAGACTTTCGTGCGCTTCTCACTCTTGCGCAGGCCGGAGTTCTCCATGCCATCCACATTGGCAAATTCGCTGCCGTTATCTACGGTGATCGTTCGGAAAGTATCTGTGAATTTCTTTGCACCCATACTGCGTTCAAGACGATTGAGCGCACGAACTACGCTGGCAGAGGTACGGTCGCGCATCTTGATAATGAGTTCTTTGCGCGACAGGCGCTCCGTCAGTACGAGTAAGGCCGGTTTCAGCCGAACGGCTTTTGCCTTTTTCGTGGTGGTATACACAGTATCCATCTCCCAATGGCCGAGCGTTGTACGCTCATCTACTTCCTCTGGGCGATAATCAATGCTGGTTCCGGCAGATACACGCTTCTGTGTTTTGATACGTCTATATTTGCGCTTCTGTCTACCTTTCATGGGCAAATCTGTTCTGTTGATATTCAGAACGCCGGTATCAATATAGTTGTATACGGTGCGCGCACAAATTTTCACATCAAAATCCCAGCCTTTGTTGTTCAATTCGGCCACTGCCGCCGAGGGCGAGTAATTCTTTTTGATGACCAGAGTTTCCAAAGCCTTAGCGAGCTTGTGATCGTGTCCAATCTTGACCTGTGCACCTTTAGCTGCAAGATTAGTCTGATAACGCTGCTCTGCAATTTCCGGCGAATATCTAATTTCCGTAGTCAGGTCGGAATTTGTGTGTTCATACTGACCGCGTTTTAACTCGTTGCATACAGTTACATGGCTGCATCCAACAACATCTGCTATATCGCGTGTGCTATGACCCTGTAAGCGTAGATGCTCAATCAGCAGGCGTTGTGTTTGCTTTAAGTGTTGTCCTTTTCGGTATCGTTGAATAGTTGCACTCATTATATCTATCCCCTATATATTGTGGTATGCAAAAGATTATAACACATTATATATGATAAATCTTTGGTAAAAGCAAACAAAAATCAATATCTGTGATATGTAGATAACAACAATACAACATATTGTGTCAGTTGCTAATATACGAATTAAAGAAAAAAGAAAAAGACTGCGTAAGCAGTCTTTTTTGTTTATGGAATTACAGTTCCATCGGGGAATTGAAAACAGATCTTTGCTTCTGCGCCGATGGCTTCTCCGATAGCAGTCCATTCTTCTGGTGAAAGTTTTCCGGTGGAAAGGCGCTTGCTCAACAGTTGTGGTGACCAGTCTAATCGACGAGCTAATTCGGCATTGGATAGATCGCAGTATGCGAGCGCCTGCTTTACGATTTGTTTTGTTGTCATAATATTACCCCCTTGCAATGAAGTATAAACCAAAAAGTATAAAATGTCAATATTTTAGTTTATAAATATCAACTAAAGGGTTGACAATATAACCGAATGGTTTATAATATACTTGTAAGGCAAGGAGAGTAAAACCTCTGATCTGAAAGGAAGTGAGGTAGCATGGAGGAAATGACCTGTAAGGAAATCGCCAGACTGATCGAATGGCTGAAATCCAAGGGGCATACGCCCGACGAAATCATTGCTTGCATTGAGCATATCAGCAAGTAATGAAAATGGCTTGCGGTAACGCCGACCAAAGCCACACCGCAAGCCAAAAATCAAAAGGCCAGCCGGAAGCCTTACTCCGGCTGTACCTTGATTATAACCCGAGTAAGGCACTAAAATCAAGGGAGGAAGTCTGAAAATGAACCATAAGTATGAGCAGCGCACAATCTGTCCGAATGGCGAGATCAGAACTCGGACGATTGATGCAAACGAACTTGTCGATCTGCTGTTGCAGATGCACTTTTTGAAGCAGAGCGGCGAACAGCTTATGCTGGAAAGCAATGCGAACGATGAAAACGGCTGGGCGTGGAACCAGATCAAGGTAACTCGCGGTAAAACGGTTTCATATTTCACTCGTATCGGCTAAAAGATAGTACTGTGCGAAAACGTTATCATATCGGAGTGCGACTGCTCTCAGTGCCCGACGCGCGAGCTATGCGAGGCTCTATGCGCTTATGATAACCGCTAAGCAACATCCATTTTGGCGCAATTTCTCTTGACAACACGCCAAAATGGCGTTATAGAAGAGATACAGAACACCAACCAACAGCATAGAATCAAGGAGGAAAACCATGAAAATCATCAGTAATGAAACCGGCGAAACCATTGCCAACATCCTTACCAACCACAGCATGACCCTCGACGAAGCCCTCGACCTCGTAGGTGCAGAGCCCCTCGAAGCCGAAAACTCGTGTGACCCGGATTACATCCTTAACGGCGTTGAACTCTGGTACGACGATCTCGACCTCGTACCGGATAATTACGGCGAGGAAAGCGAGGACGAGTGAACGGTCCTGCCCAGCCCGGCAAAAGCTCCCGCAGTGATAGTTGGGACATCACCGGGCAACGCCACGGCAGTCTGACCGCGATCCGTCCCACAGACAAAAGGCATTTACAAAGCGCCACCTGTGGGACTGATGCAAGACAGATCGGGTATATCAGAGGGAGCCGCCGCTCCCTCTGATATAACAGAAGCTACAAGGAGGATAGCAACCATGAAACTTCAGTTTTTCTCTTTAACCCCGTCAGTGCCCGGTGTGAATATGCTGCGGCTGAAAGACGGTGTATACAGCCGCGTTCCGCTGTTGCCGGGTGCGCCTGTTGAGGTACGCCGCAAGGTGCTTTGCGAAGATGCAGGAGCACCGGTTTCGCAAGTGTGGGCACGAGCGCTGGATAAGGAATTGTATCCGATGCTGATTACCAGTCATCACATCGGCGTACTGGAATTTGCGATCCCGGCTGATGCTGATTATTACACCGAAGCCGAAGTACAGGCCATCGACACGCAGCGCGTACAGCGTGCATAAAGAAAGAGGAAAATCATATGTTGACTGAGCAAAACACTCCATTGCCGCTGGTGCGGCAATGGAGCAACCTTATTCCGCATTGCTGGGAGGATTTAGACGAGCTGGCCGATAAAACCCGTGCAACGCAGCCCTCTAATATGGCTGCGGATGCGGAACTGTATGCAGCTATGAGCATTGTACAGGCACACGCTGTAAATGGTGCTCTGCCCGTGGAGATCTCGCACGCATCGTTCGAGCTTTTCTGCTGTGCGCTTTGGCGGCGCAACAAGGTCGTGTACACCTTTGATGATACGCTGGCCGCAGAGCTTGTACAGCAGGCCGACGAGTGGGACGATAGTGATAATCTGCCGATCGAGGTACTGCTGCATCCGCCGTACCGCTGTGCTTTTATCTCCTGTTCCGGCGTTATTGACCCGGAGATTATCGGTTTCTTCCCGTTTATCGTGCGAGATATGGATAAAGGAACACCTGTCTTTTACGTTTGTGTGGTGTACAAAACTTTCAGTACCTTGACTATGCCGCTATATCTTAATGGCCTGACGGTTGGCGATTGCATCAATGCAACGACCAAAGCGGCAAACCGAGCAAAACATCCGGACGGCTATGAGGTAAATTTAGACCGCACCACTATTTTGCGATACCTGAATTTGTACTTATATATCTGCGCCGCTAATGCGGATATAGCATCGACACCGGCGCAGACATACCGCCCACGTTCGGCTGCCGCACCGATCCGCGACAGGTTCCGCGAGGTGCAGTCATATGATACCGGTCTGGCAATCGGCTCGGCCTTGCGCCGAGCGCAGGCCGAGGAGAAAAACACCAAAGCACAGCAGCGCGGCACTGCTCGTCGGCGCAGCGGCCACATTCGCACGCACACTCGTCGCGGACACTGGCACCACTTTTGGACTGGCAGTAAGTCCAAGCCGGAAAGCCGCAAAGTCGTTCTGCGCTGGCTGCATCCGATGCTGGTCGGTCGCAGCGATGAACCGGACACAACCACGGTTCACCCAGTCCAATAATCAACTTTACGATTTTCTCGAAAACGGCTCTAAGTGGTCAAAAAAGTTCAAAATCAATATTTCAAAGGTCGAAGCAATTCGACCTTTTTTCTATGCTCTCAAGTCGAATTTTATCAGACACTATGTTTAGTAAGTCTGAAATTTTGTAAACAAATTGTGAACAATCATCGAAAAAGTGTTACACCCCCCCCTCTATATGAGTATAGTAGAGGCTTTTATTTTAAGGTGCTATTTCCGATAACCGAAATTCATAACTTTTTTGCACTTTTACAAAATCCTCTGCTGTACCTTGATAACCGAACAGCATGGGTGCGCTCCTGTGAAGCAAGCGCCGGAAGTTGAAATCCGTTAGGATAAAGGGAAGATAACAGCGAGCGTCAGCGGCTCAATACTGACGCACGAGAAAACAAAGAAAGGAGGGATTGTATATGGCAAGTACCAGTGAACAGATCAAACGCATAGAAACTGATATTTTGAAGGTGCAGACCAAAATCAAAGCGTATCAGGAGAAGCTCTCGCAGCTTACCGAGAAGCGCAAACAGTTGCAGGAACGCGCTCTGCTTGAAAAGATCAGTGAGATTGCACCAACCTATGACGATGCGCAGACGCTGCTTGACCTGTTAGCAGCAGAGCGCCCGTCAGCAGATACTAAGGACGGAGGAAATGCGCATGACAACGAACGCGAACCGCCGCGTGACTGACGAGCAGATCGAACGCGCACGCAGCATTGACCTTGTGCAGTTCTTGCAGCAGTATGAGCCGCCCGGAGAGCTGAAACGTATTGGTCAGTCATGGACACTGAAATCTCATGACAGTATGCGTATCTCAGCAGATGGTCGATGGAACTGGTTCTCACAGAACAAGGGCGGCGGCGATGCAATCGGCTTTCTTCAAGCCGTTCATGGCATGAGTTTTCAGGATGCAGTGCGCACACTGGCCGGTGAGGATTTTAAGACGATCCCCGCCACGCAGGCAGAGCACAAAGCAAAGCCGCCTGAGCGCACAGCATTCGCCCTGCCGCCAAAGAATAACGGCAACCGTCGCGTGTTTGCATACCTGCATCGGTCGCGCGGCATTGCGGCAGAGATCATCAATCACTGTATCAAGAATAATCTGCTGTATGAGGACGCGCAGCATCACAATGCTGTGTTCGTTGGCAAGGACGAAAACGGCACTGCGAAGTACGCTTTCCTGCGTGGTACGCTCACCGGTTCACACTTCCGTCAAGAAGCAACCGGCAGTGATAAAAGTTACGGATTTTTTCTACGCGGCAGCGGTAAAACCTTGTTTGTTTGCGAAGCTGCGATTGATGCGCTTTCCATTGCAACGCTGCGAAAGTTTGAGGGTCTGGATTGGAAGAAAGACAACTATCTTGCGCTCGGCGGTGTGACAGCATCGGAGAGCAAACTGCCTGCTGCACTGGAGCGAACGCTCAATACTTTTTCTTTTAAGCGGGTCGTTCTTTGCTTCGATAACGACGCAGCCGGACAGACCGCAGCGCGCAGAATTTTTACGATGCTGCGTCAGCGGTTTCCGGAAAATCTTGAAGTGCGAACCTGTGTTCCCAAAGTGAAAGATTTCAACGATCAGCTTTGTGTTAAACTGCAAAACGGAAAAAAATCACCCTCGCGCGGGACGCGCGAGAGCACTTTATCGCGCTAAAGGTTAGAACTTTCGCAAGCATAGGTTTTTGGGTACCCAAAAACCGGCTTGTTAAGGGGATACCCCCTAATACCCCCAAGCGACCATAGAACAAGGAATTGTTAAAAATGAGAAAGCGAGTACACCAAATTAAGTTCCGTTTGGACGATGATGAACTTATGCTGCTCCGGCGAAAATTGCGTGAAAGCAATTTGTCGATGGCTGAGTATTTTCGCAGATTACTGGTATATGGCGAAATCAAAATCTATCCAAATGCGTTTGTTGCAGACCTGCAAAAACAGGTCAAAGGTGTTGGTCGAAATATCAATCAGATCACGCGCCTTGCACACATTTCCGGCAAGGTATCGCTTGAAACTTTGCGTCAAATTTCCGCAGCACAGGAGAAAATCGAGCAGCAGCTGGAGAGGTTGAACTAATGGCGGTTTTGCAAATTCATGTCATCCGGGCAACGGGTGGACGAAACCAATTAAATGACCGCATCAAGTATATAATGAACCCGGAGAAAACGGCGTGCCAAGGTTTTCACAGTTTCTTCGGAATTAAGGACACGCTGACTTCCGGTTTCACTTGCGCGTGTGATGAAGCCTATCAGCAGATGATGGAAACCAAGCAGCACGAAAAGAAAACGGATAAAGTCCTCGGCTATCATTACATTCAGTCGTTCAAGCCGGGTGAAGTCACGCCGGAGGAAGCACACCAAGTTGGGTGCGAATTTATCGAGCGATGCTTCGCAGAAGATTTTGAAGTTGTGATAGGCACTCACACAGATCATGCGCATATACACAACCACATAATCCTCAATTCAGTGTCGTTCGTGGACGGTCACAAGTTCCAATCCACACCGGCAAGTTTCTACAAGCTGCGGGAAATTTCTGATGAGATTTGCCGAGCGCATCACCTGTCGGTTATCGATGATCCCAAGACCCGCAAGGCCAAGCACTATGCGGAATGGAAAGCCGAACAGGAGTACCGCCCAACAATCCGAAATGAGATCCGGCGTGATATTGATGTCGTGCTCAAGCAGTCACATTCGCTCAATAATTTTTGGGAACTGCTCAGGCTGCGCGGCTACGAAATCAAGTTCAATGAAAAGCGCAAGTACGCTGCCATTCGCCCGCCAAACGGTAAACGTTTTATTCGCATGAAATCGCTTGGTGAGGAATACACACCGCGCGAACTTGTGAAGCGGCTGGAAGCCGCCGACAAAAGCGAAGTTGCGGCAAACCGGAGATCCTTTCAGCAAATCTATCAGCAGAGAAAACACCGAAAGAAATATTACGCGCTGCCATGGACAATCATTCCGCATCGGCGGCTTACGCTGCGCGGCATTCGTGCCTTGTACTGGCGCTATGTTTATATGCTTAGTAAGGTGCGCGCGCGCAAAGCACCGCGCGCAGTCCGCGGCGTAATGCTCGATGAGTTAAAGAAACTGGAGCGATATTCGCAGCAGTATTATTTCTTGCGTGATAATCGACTGAACACGAAAGCAGATGTGAACCTGTACGAAGAAGCGCTATCGAATGAAATTTATGTTTTGACAGACAGGAGAAAACATCTGTATGCAGAATGTCGAAAGCCGGATGCTGATAAGCAGACGCTCAAAGCGCAGACCAAAGGATTGACCGAAGAACTGCGTGTGCTGCGAAAAAAGCAGCGTACCTGTAAGACGGTTTTAGAAAACGCGCCCGCCATGGAGGAACGGCTGGAAACAGCAAACACTGAGTGGCAGCGTATTGAAAGAAATGAAGATGAACATAGTAAGGAAGTGAAACCAAATGTCGGTAGAAGCAGAAGCGGCGGAACGAGTGCTGCGCATGGAGATCATGCTGACCGAATCCGCAGTCAAACTCGCGGCAACCGGAGCAGTAAACCTCGCAATGCTGCTGATCGCGGCTGTGAGAAATGAAGTCCACATGGGTGGAAGAACCAATGTGGCAAAAATGCTGGAGCAAGGCAAACAGATCACAGCATTTCCTATTAACACAGACAGTTTGACGAAGTTTGCCGAACTGGCAAAGAAGCACAAATTAGCCTGTGGCTATATCCCTGACCCGCAGAACCCAGCGACTACAAATGTTGTCATCAAGACCGAAGATGCAGAGCTTGCAAATAAGATTCGCAAGGACGCAGGTATCGAGATTTTGCCGGGTATCGACGAAAAAAAACAGAACGCCAGTCCGTTCGCCAGCGTGTTGCAGAAATCCGAAAATACAATGGCGCGCGAACTGGCATCAACAATGACTACGGCGATGACGAAGAACAGTCCGACGATCAATCCTATTCAAACTACGAATAATGGTATCACGCAGGATCAGGCAAATATGATGCTGACACAGCTTACCGCTCTGAGAGGTGTGCTGGCAAACGGCGGTAATGTTCATGAGTGCCAGGCAGCACTTATTGCGGTCACAGATGAATTGAAGCGTTTGCTGATGCCGCCGGAACAGACACAGGAAACGGACAAAGCGGAGCAGTCTAAGTCGGAGGATAGATCCGAGGAAAGAAAGGCTGCGGCCCCGAAGCCGAGCGGCAAAGGAAAAGTATCTATTCGGCAGCGCATTGCGGATATTAAAGCGCGTGCCACACATACGCCGCAGCACACCAAGGACAAGCAGTACCAGCCGAAACATTCCATCAACGATCTGACAAAATAAATGAGGAGTGAGAAAGTGAAGATCAAAAAATTTTGCGCGACCGCCACCCTGCTGGCAGCGGCGTGCGCAATGCAGGCCGGAGCGCTGGCGGCAGAAGCACCGGCAGCGACCGGAACTGCAACCCAGAGCACCGTAGGGACGGCGGTTACAGCGACCAACCAGACAGCCAACACCGATGCGGCCACCGGAGAGCTGCTGCCCAGCGATGTGCAGACAAGCTCGGACGGCTTGCAGCTGAAGAAGATCTACGATGTGGGCAAAACCACCTCGCCGGATAAAATCCCGCAAGCGGATTTTGAGCGTGGCGGCTTTAAGTACACTTTTGAGGATCTTCTGAAAATCGAACTGCCGGAGATGGATCGCAAGGTTCATTCGGAAACGGTGACGGTCAGCTCCAGCAGCAATAACACCAATGATGTGCTGTCGCTGCTGCCGAAAAGCAAATCCGTCAGCACAACAGACGGTTATACCGGCACAGCTTATCTCGATATTTCCAGCATCTCCACTAAGGTTGCAGGTACGGAGAGCGTATCAAACGATTTGAGCGCTACTCGTGAATACCCCGGTATGAGCGAAATGGATATGGAGAGCATCCCAAAGAGCATTACAGAAAACGGACATACCCTGCGCTTTGCCGATGTTGAGTGGAAAGAAGCAAACGATGAAGCGGATAACTTCGGAACAGTTCAGACCACTTACACTGCTGTTGTAAGCTATACCGGCACCGCGACCTCCAGCCGCACGACCGGCTACACAGTTACAGCTACCTATGCCGGTGAGGTATCTCGCCGGAACAACGAGGGCGTGCGCTACATCGCCGTATATAGCGGCACGCCGATTGAAGAAATTCCGGCAATCCCGGAGGAAGAACAGGGACACGAGGAAGATCCGCCGGACTTAACCGGTCTGATCGACCCGGAGCAGGAGCAGCAGGACAGCCGGAATGATGAGCACAAAGCGCCGCTTATCAGTTGGGTGCTGTGTGCCGTCTTTGGTATCCTGATGCTTCTGTTCGCGTTCCGACCTCCGATGTGCCGCCGTATGATGCGGCAGATGCAGATGGGCGCGCAGGCTGTCCGCGAAAAAATCAACAATGAAACGGAGAGGATAAAAAGTGAAAGACAAGCAGAGGAAGAACGGGAGCGAGAGCGCCAGCAGATTTTCGGGCCGCTTGAAAAAGTCAAAGCCGCGATCCGAAACCGCAGGAAACGCAAGGGCGGTAAGCACAGTATCCCCGCACTCGCAGCTCCGGCAGAAGAACAGCAGTTCGGCAACACCGATGAAATCGCTGCTGAAAGCGCCGATGCAGTGGACGAAACCGAGGATTACGCCGGTCTGGAAGATGTGGAACCGGAATTCCCTGAGCAGGACGCTCCTGTCCAGCGCGATGGCGCTGACGATGATGGTGAGTACCCCGCATTCGCCTCTAACCTGACCTACAATTTTTCGGGTGCATCGGCTGGTAACTTTGGCAAGTCCACCTCGATTGACCCGGTAACGACGATTGGTGCGGATAGTGTCAACCGCGATATTTCCAAGAACAGCGCATTTATCCCGCCGGAATTCGGCTCGCCGCAGGCGGATATTCTCGGCACAGGTGAGCTGCTTACGCCGGATATTTCGGGCGTTGAGCCGATGTTCCCGCACTCCACGCAGGCGAATTTCGGTCAGACTGTCACCTCGAATGGTGCAATGTCGGGCGGCGGCGAGATCATCATGCCGCCGGATGCGGAGAATACGACCGTATCCAGTGCACCGATCTATGAGATCAGCACTGGTACGGGAGCTGTATCGGCAACCGATTCACTCGGCGGTTATACGGGTGGCGGCGCAGATGCAGCCTACGGCTCCGGTTATACTTCTACCTCCGGTATGAAGTATTCGGACGGCAGTATCGGAAAGCTGTCTATTCCGTCCATCGGTGTAAACAAAAAGGTATACGACGGCGAAACCATTGCCAATATGCGGCTCGGTGCGGCACACTTTGAGGGTACAAGCGGCTGGGACGGCAATGTCGCAATGTGCGGTCACAATCGGGGCAGCTACGGCTACTTCGGCAATATCCACACGCTGAAAAACGGTGATACAATCTCCTATACCACCATTTTCGGAACGCGCACCTACAAGGTATACAGCGTTCGCAAGATTGCTAAGACCGATACAAGCGTGCTTGACCCATCCGATGCGAACATCATCACACTGATTACTTGCGTGCGTGATGTGCCCAGCCAGCGCTGGTGCGTACAGGCGATGGCAATTTAAGCGACTACCTAACAAAGTAACCTCGGCAGCGAGAAAGTCCGTTTTATGGTACACACTCTGTGCTACCATAAAAACATGAAAAACCTCGTCAATAATGCTTGACAAATAATGGAAATTATGATATGATATACTTGAAGAAATAGAGCATATCGCAAAACAAAGGAGGCGGCTTATATGAGGTATGTACGATGGAGAGCACCGGAGGTTGAAGCAGTAGATACTATAATGCTCGGTGGATTTGGACTTCTGCTCCTGATCCCGCAGTTGATCCTGCTGCTCATCAAAACACGCTTTATCATTCCAATGGCGTATGCGGCAATCGTAGTGTTTCGATTCCCTGAGTGGAGCGAAGCGCACAAAACGCTGGCTGACACGATCTTTTTCATTCTGGTTGGACTGGTGATTGTGTCGTGGATTGTAACGCTGGTTCGCGCTATCAAGCGCCGCCTTGACAACTGATAACCATTAAAGAGGAGGTTCTGACCATGACCAAGAGGATTTTCGCAACTGCCATTGCTGCGGCGGTAATCGCAACATCGCTGCCGACCGCAGGTGCAGCAAACGCATTAACCATTGTGCCGACCCGAACTAAGGGACAGGCTGTTTATGTTGGCTCTACCCGTGTGTACCCGACCGGCTACAACATCAACGACAACAACTATTTTAAGCTGCGCGATGTTGGTAAACTGACAGGCTTTGGCGTGGACTGGAACGAGGACACGCGCACTGTCGAGATCAGCACTACGCGCACTGCACCGGAGCTGACCGGAATTGCAGACACTGCCGTAACCGGCGCGACCGCCAAGCCGACCGACCAGCGTATCACTGTGGACGGCAAGGAAGTCAGCATGACAGCCTACAAAATCAAGGGCAACAACTATGTCAAGCTGCGCGATATTGGTAAGACCATCAATTTCGGTGTATCCTTTAACATGGCTACCAAGACGGTCAGCATCGACCCGAACGGTACTTATGTTGAGGAAGTCAAGCCGACACCCTCCACGCCTACGGCTGCTGCCATTACCAAGTGGAACAGCACCATGGACGAGTTTAACGAGGAAATGATCCAGAACCACAGCGACAAGGACAAGCTGCTTGCTATCGCTGCGAAGTACGGCCCGACCATTACCGGCAAGGCTAACGCCACTACCGCTGATGTGATCTCCGCGCTGGAGAGCATGACCGGCGCGCCGTTGATGCGATCTCGTTCGACAACAAACCAGTCAGCCTGTATTGGGCAAAGCAGCTCCGCAAGGCTAACGGCGAAAACATTGTTGAGGTTGACCCGGACTTTGTACCGGTAACAGATGCCATGCTTCGCCAGTGGGAAAACGAAATGATTGATAGCATCAATGCTGAACGAGCCAAAGCGGGATTGTCTGCATTAGCTAAGGATGATAATGTGATGAAACGCGCTCAAGCGTGGGCACAGCATCTTACCATTGAGTTTAGACACTCTACATGGTCGGAGGTTGAAGAATTTGCTAACAGCATTGGCGTAGATGCAAACAGTATTTCGGGCGGTGAAAACATCGTTGGCGGATGCTTTGTTGAGGATGATCCAGTAAAAACCGATATGGAGAAGTTTATGGCTTCCGCGGGTCACCGAGCCACTATTCTTGACAAGGACTTTACAAGAGTCGGTGTAGGATTTGCTGTGGCAGCTGATGGACGTAATATTTTCTGTACACAAAACTTCGCGTAACATAATTTAATATGTGCTTTAAAGCGATTAGGTTTAATTCCCCTAATCGCTTTTTTATTTGCAAAAGGAGATGAAAAAATGAGAAAAAACTTCTTTAAGCGTACATTGGCGGGCGTTTTGTCTGCTGTGACGCTTGTCAGCAGCATGGCGGTCAGTGTACCTACCGCATTCGCTGCGGAAGAAGATAACAAGGCATCGGCTATCGAGATCAAGGTCGGTGAAACCTACAATGTGGCGGACAAGGGCGTCAGCAAGGCGTGGTTCCAGCAGAATGGTGCACCGCGTAATGTCTGGCCGATGTTCACCAAAGCATCGGACGGTACGGAAATCCGCGCATACTGCGCAGATCACGCCAAGGGCAATCCCGGTACAGGCGGCAAGCCGTACACCGTAACCGGGCAGGTCAAGGATATGCGTGTGTACGGCGTTGTTGTCAAGTCGGACAGCCGTAACACTTTGAACACCTTTATCAGCGGTTCCAAGGTGCTCAACGCCGGTAACTTTACCGCAGATATGTATTTTTCTGCTTCGCAGGCTGCTATCTGGTGTGCGTTGGGTGATGCACAGATCGCGGCTAACAGCAAGTTCGGTATCACCTATCCCAGTTCCACCTCGCTCGGCTACCGTTCGTCCGGCAAGACGCTGAGTGCATCCACTACTTCGGAAGCACTTACTCTTTACGCCGCCATTGAGATGTTGAAATACGGCAATGAGTTTGACGGCGTTTGGGGCAGCAGCGGTAAGGGTCATGCCCCATGGGTCGGCAACACGATCAATTATACGCCGGGCAGTGCAACCTACAATGCCGCCAATGCAAAGACCGGCTCGGTCGATCTGCCGAGCGGTATTGTGAAGTCCGGTGTATTTGCCGAAAAGTCGATTGATGGTACAGATTATCTCGTGCTGCCGATGGCTGCGGCATCTGCAACTTTCGTTCGCAGCAATCGTATCTTTGTGCGTGCATCCAATCTTCCGTCCGGCGCGTTTATCATGGACGAGGACGGCAACAAGAATGGCAACGATGGCCTGCTGACACTGAGCAAGGTTCACAGCGACAAGACCTTGTATAAGAACGGCAATGATATGGCTTTCGGTCAGGTGTTTTACTTCTGTATCCCCAAATCTACTGCCGAACAGATGGACACAGCAGGCACTAAGCTGTCTACTTCTTTCTTAACCAGCATGAATGTTGACCGCTACAATGTCTATGTCGCATCGACGAACAGCTCCGGTATTCAGCCTGTCATTTTGGTTGAACCGGCTGTTAAGCTGTCCAGTAATAAGTTGTCATTCAGTTCGACCACTGTCCCCAAAGATAAAGTAAAGCTGAAAGTCATGAAAACTGATAAGGACGGCGCTCCGTTGGATGGCTGTACTTTTCAGATTACCTATACTGATGCAGGTAAAGCACAGAATAAGACGGCAACAACAGATAGTAACGGTGAAGCAATCTTTACAGAATTACCAACTAACACAACCGTAACCGTCAAGGAAACCGCAGCACCGGAGGGTTACACCCTGCTCCCGTCCAAGACGGTCAATACCGGCACCAAGGGCGGTCAGACGGTCGAGCTGAAGCTCGCCAACAGCGATGATCACACCTTTAAGGTTCACAAGATTTCGTCCGCCGATGGTCGCAACCTGATGGGCGCTACCTTTGAGGTGCGCGGCATCGACAACAACTTCAAACACACCTACACCACTGACGCGCTGGGCGAGTTCACCATTCAGGGACGCGACCTGCCTAACGGTTCCTTTGAGGTGTACGAGGTTGCTGCACCGGAGGGATACGCTACCGATGGTTCGGACATTCAGACCTTTGCGTGGGACAACAGCAAGGACATTGAGCTGTCGTTCAAGGACGCTCCGCGACCGGGCATTAAAATCTACAAGTACGATAAGGACACCAAGATGCCGCTTGCCGGAGCGACTTTCGAGGTGCGCCGCGACGGTCAGGTGCTTGCAACCGTAAAAACCGATGTGAACGGCAATGCCGGCCTGTACGATCTGCCAAAGGGATTTTATCAGGTAGTCGAAACCGAACCGCCGCAGGGTTATCTCCGCGACGAGCAGGTACACGAAGTCTACATCGACCCGACGGCCGACCCGACGCAGCTCATCCGCGAGGTCAACATTGCGAACACCAAGAAGCTGTCTATTCGCATTGTGAAAATCGACAAGGAAACCAAGGTTCCGCTGTCCGGCTGGAAGTTTGATGTTTACTACAACGATGCTCACCTTACGACCGTAACGACCAACCAGAACGGCGAAGCGATGGTTGAAAATCTCCAGCCGGGTACTTACCGCGTTAAGGAAACCGGCGGCGATACCGAGCATTACAACATGGACGCCGGTGAGCAGACGGTTGAGTTGGTAAAGGATCAGGCTGAAATCCCGACCCTTACCTTTGCCAACACTATTAAGAAGCATTTCGGTATTCTGAAAATCGACAGTGAAACTCACAAGCCGATTGAAGGCGTCACTTTCGCCATCTACAAGGACGGCAAGCTGCTCGGCAATTACACCACCGGCGCAGATGGCCGTATCTGGCTCCCGTATGCAGAGCCTGGCACTTATCAGGCGCAGGAGGTCATTACCGACCCGAAGTATGTGCTGAATGAAAAGGTATTCACCATCGAAAATAATTCCGAGTATCCGACTTTCTTTACCATCCCCAATGTAATGAAGAAGGATATTACCGTCACCAAGATCGACAAGGATACCGGCAAGCCGTTGCAGGGCGTTGTTTTCCAAGGCTTCAAGGACGGTAAGAGCATCGGCTACTTTACGACCGGCGCGGACGGCAAGTTTACCATTCCGTATGCTGACAGCGGCACTTATACCTTTAAGGAGTATCACACTCTTGCCGGCTACGTGCTGAATAAGGAACCGATCACCATCGAGCATACGACGGACGGCAATGTGGATATTATCGTAGATAATACCGTTCAGAAGAAGTTCGAGGTCATTAAAGTGGACAGCCAGACCAAGCAGCCGCTGGCAGGCGTACAGTTTAAGATTTGGCGCGATGGCGTTCTGCTCGGCGATTACACCACCGACGAGAATGGCAAGATCGTTATCGAAAAGGCCCCGGCAGGCACTTACAAGGTGCAGGAAGTTGCGACCTTGAAAGAGTACATTCTGAACGACAAGCCTTACGAGATCGAGCATACCACAGATAAGGACACTTCTCTCACTATTGAGAACACCAAGAAGCCGGGACTGTCCATCACCAAGATCGACGCCGAAACCAAGAAGCCGTTGTCCGGTGCAGTCTTTAAGCTGACTCGCGCAAACGGCGATGTAGTCAAGGAAGATATTCGTACCGGCGAGGACGGTACTGCCTTCGTTGAGGGACTGGATGCCGCAGATTATATCGTAACGGAGGTAACGGCCCCCGGCGGCTACATCATCGACAAAACTCCTCATGCGGTATCTCTGGAACAGGGCAAAACCTACACGCTTACCCTCGAAAATGAGAAGAAACCCGGTCTGCTCGTTAAAAAGGTTGATGCACAGACCAGCAAGCCGCTGGCGGGTGCATCGTTCAAGATCACGCGCGGCGATGGCAGCGTTGTCCGTGAGAATGTTGTAAGCGATGTGGACGGTGTTGTTCATATCCCCGAACTGGATACTGGCGTATATATCATCACCGAAGTCAAGGCCCCGTCCGGCTATGAGATTGATGAAACGCCGAAAACGGTACAGCTCCGCAAGGGTCAGACCTATGAAGTCACCTTTAAGGATACCAAGCAGTCGCAGCTTGTTATCAAAAAGGTGGACGAAGATACCCGTCAGCCGCTGAAAAACGCGAAATTCAAAATCACGAAGTCGAACGGCGAACTCGTCAAGGAAACCGAAACGGACGAAAACGGTACGATTACGCTTACCGGCCTGCCGGATTGTTCGCTGGTAGTAACCGAAATTAAGGCCCCGGACGGCTACATTATGCAGGATACGCCCAAGACGATTGAGGTCAAGGCAGGCGGCAGCTATGAGCTGACTTTTACCAACAAAAAGCAGTCCGGCCTTACCATCAAGAAAATCGACGAAGAAACTCGTCAGCCGCTCAAGAACGCGAAGTTTAAGATTACTAAGTCGAATGGTGAACTGGTTAAGGAAGCAGAAACCGATGTAAACGGCACGATCACGCTTACCGGCCTGCCGGATTGCTCGCTGGTAGTGACCGAGATTGCAGCGCCGACCGGCTATATCTTGCAGGACACCCCGAAGACCATTGAGGTCAAGGCCGGTCAGTCCTATGAGTTGACCTTTACCAACAAAAAAGCATATGGCCTGCAAATCCGCAAGGTAGTCAAGGGCACCGGCGAAGCACTCGCAGGCGCGAAATTCAAGGTTGAGAAGGTGTCCGGTGAGCGCATCGGTGAGTATACCTCCAATTCTGCCGGTCTGGTCAACATTTCCGGTCTGGAGGACGGCATCTATGTCGTAACCGAGATCAAGGCTCCCGATGGCTACCGTATCGACACAAATCCGAAGAATGTTATTGTAAAGGCTGGTGAACTGGCCACTGTGGAATTTGAAAATGCCAAGATGTCCAGCGTCCGCATCAAGAAGATTGACAGCGTGACGAAAGACCCTATTCCGGGCGTGCGTTTCCTGATCAAAGACAAGAATAAGAACATTGTTGGCGAGTATACCACCGACAGCGATGGCTATATCGAGCTGGAAAACGATCTGGAAGAGGGCAAATATTACGCAGAAGAAATTCAGGCCGCACCGGGATATATCCGCGACACACAGGAGCGCACCTTCCGCGTAAAGCGTGGCGAAACCACTGAGATTGTATGGGAAAATACAGCGCAGTATGGTCAGATCCAAGTCATCAAAAAGTCCAAGGACTACAACAGTATCAATGGTCTGCCCGCAGGTACGCTCCTGCAGGGCGCAACCTTTGAGATCTACGACAAGGCACAGAATGTTGTAGACACGGTAGTGTCCAACGAGCGCGGCCTTGCAATCTCCAAGCTGCTGCCGCTGGGTCGTTACACCATCAAGGAAACCAAAGCACCGAAGTATTACGGTGTATCCGGTGAAACTTTTGAAGCGGAAATCGAGTTTGCAAGCCAGATCGTCCGTCTGGAGGTTCTGGACGAGAGCGTTTACACCAATGTTGTAATCGGCAAGTCCGGTCCGAAGCAGGTAACGCCGGGTATGCAGATGAAGTGGACGATCAGCCGCGTGGCCAATAATTCCTCCATTCGTCTGACGAGCTTCTACTGGCGCGACAATCTGCCGTATCAGGCGGTACAGCTGGATAAGATCGTAACCGGCACTTATAACACCCGTATCCCCTATAAGGTGGTTTATAAGACCAACTTCAATCAGACACCGCGCACGCTGGCAGATAATCTCGACCCATCTGTCAACCGCGTCCTGCAAGCAACGCCGACCGCACTCGGTCTGAAATCCGGTGAAGCGGTAACGCAGATTATGTTTATTTTCGGTACAGTGCCGTCCGGCTTCCGTATGGTGGATAACGCTTATATTTACGGTACGGTTCGCAAGTCGGCTTCCGGCAGTTCGTTTGTTAATAAGGCAGATGTTGGCGGTCTGAATGACAGCCAGCAGTGGATCATGTCGAATGACGCATGGACTACCACCATCTACCGCGCACCGACTTATAAAAAGCCGACCCTGCCGACTACCGGCTGGTAAGGAAAAGAGAGGAGAAAGAATATGAAAATCAGACGATTGGTCTGTGCGGCGCTTGCCGCATCACTCGCACTGTGTCCCGCCGCTTTTGCGGCGGACACGCCGAAAACGGATCGCATCGTCACCACACAGAACGGCACCGGTTACTCGGTGTCCTCTGTGGGGCGGCATATCATCCAGTGTCGGACAGCAGCCAGAGCTTTGATTTCTCGCCGCTGGACGGCTACGATCTGTCTACGCTTATCATCTCGGACGGCAAGTATACCGACCGCGCCAGCGTCGTTCACCTTGACGGCGATCTGAAGCTCAATGGCATTACTTATCCTGTCCATTATCAGTCCAAGACGGACGCGGGCGGCGAAAGCGTGATCCGCGCGACCGTCGATATTCCGGCAGCATCGGACGATGTTACGCTGTCTGCCGAAGCGGTAAGCACCGCATTTGCAGTCACAGCTACCTCGCAGACCGGCGCGACCGTATCTGCTGCCACGACTACGCTCAATAAGGGCGATGCGTACAGCATGACGGCAACGCCTGACCGCCTGTATGCCATTACACGCGCTGATCTCACCATCGGCGGCAGCAAGTCCACCGTCCAGCTTTCCAAAGGCTGCGATGTGACCTCTAACGGTTTCCGTTTTCGTGTGGATGCAGCCGGTGTGCTGACAGTTTACTCCGGCGGTGTTACCTCTGCGACCACGATTGAACTGAAAACCGCAGAACGTCAGCCGGACAGCGACGAGGTGCTTGTTACCGTTCGCACCGGGCGCGGCATCAGCAGCGAAATTTCACGCGATATTGTCAAGAAAGGCAGCAATTATACCGTTTCTTTCTCGGCAAAGCGCGGCTATACGATTGACGCGCTGACGCTCGAAGCAGACGGCAAGACAGCGTACAGCACGCCGAACAGCAATACCGTCTTTGTAGGGTCTAACGCTTATCGCGTGTCCGGCAACAGCGACGGCTGCACTGTTTATCTGACCGACCTTCAGAGCAATATCACCGTCAGCGCCGAGAGCAGCTACGACACCGACCACCTCACCGTTGACACTTCGGCAGGCTCCGGCGTCCGTATCCGCAAGGACTGCGGCAGCACCGTAGACAACGGCACAGACATTGAGTTCGAAATCTATGTCACCGATGATGACCGCTATGCGCTGGACGAGGTAACGCTCCGGCTGGACGATAGCAGCCGCACCGTAGATGCAGATGCGACCTCTATCCGCGTTGCGGGCAAGACCTGCAAGATGGAAACTGACAGCGATGGTGTGCTGCACCTGTATGTCAACGATGTTGATAAGCCGGTTTATGTGTCGGCTACGGCAAAGCGCATCGACACCAGCCACAGCATTACCATCAAGTCGGCGTCGCACCTCACGATTAGCAAGGATATTTCCGGCTCGTCGGTGCGCGACGGCAAGGATGTTGCTTTTACGGTTAAGCCGTCCTCCGGCTACGCAGTCGATGATATTACACTCAAGGTCGGCACAAAGTCCAACACCGTATCGGCAGGCGCGTCTTATATCCGCGTAAACGGCGTTGATTACGACATGACGCGCAATTCCAACGGCAATGTGACAGTTTATGTGGACAACATCAAGAACAATGTCACGATTTCCGCGACCGCTGTGAAATCGAGTTCTGCGGTCAAGCCGACCACCGGTAATGGTGCAAACGGCAAGATTTACATTGACCGTTCGGTTAAAACGCCGTTCTTTGTTGGTTATAACTCGCAGTTCCATCCGAAGCAGAACCTCACGCGCGCCGAAGCGGTACAGCTCCTTGCACGCATGACCAACGCAAGCGGCAGCAAGTATACCAACAGCAGCGGCTTCTCCGATGTGCAGGTAAACAGCTACTACTCTAATGCACTGTCTGCGTTCGTATACGGCGGCATTGTAGACAGCAGCACTTATTTTAATCCCAATGCGGCAATCACGCGCGCAGACTTTGTGGAGATGATCTACCGTCTGGATACCACTTCGGACTATAACGGTTCTAATCGCTTTACTGATGTGTATTCCACCGCGCCGAACGCAGCTGCGATTGCGTACTGCTCGGATCGCGGCTGGGTGCGCGGTGATCCGTCTGGCACATTCCGTCCGTATGACTATATCACGCGCGCTGAAGCTGCGGCGGTAGTCAACCGCACGATGGGACGCACGCTCTCGTCCACCGACATCAGCGGTATTCGCTATACCGATGTGCCGATGAACTTCTGGGCGTATAACGATATTCTGATTGCGTCCGGTAATCAGAGGTAACACCTATGCGACCGGACAAAAGAGGTTCGGCAGCGAGCACCACCACTCTGGTGGTGTTCGCTCTGCCGGTTATCTGGCTCGGATTGATCGGCGGCAGCTGCGCTGCGCCGGGACGAACGCTGATCGACTGGATAAACGCTTTCGGAACAGCAATAGAACAGCCCTGGCATTTTTCCTTTAACCAGTACAGCTTGAAAGCTGTACTGATCGCACTTGCTGCTTATGCGCTGTGCATCATGCTCTATCGGGACAGCCAGCGCAAGCGCCGCCCGGGCGAAGAATACGGCTCTGCCGAATGGGGCAACGCCAAGCAGATAGACAGCAAGTACCGGTATCACGATAAATTTACGGTTGAAGTGAAACAAATGCTTCACCGCATAGCGAGTTTCGTCGCTTTATGTGCAGAATTTATCACCGGAAAGCTAACAGAAGAAGAACGCCAGCGCCGCAAAGAACGGAAAGCACTTGCGGTTCATGTAGACCAGAACATACCGCTGACCATGCACACACGCATTGGCCTTGATGTATTCCGGCACCAGCGCAACCTCAATATGATGGTTATCGGCGGTTCCGGTACAGGTAAGAGCCGGTCGGTGTCGAAACCGGAGATTTTGCAGGCAAACTGCTCGTACATTATCTGTGACCCGAAGGGTGAGCTGCTGCGCGACTGTGCAGAGTTCCTACTCCACGAGGGTTACGACATCAAGGTGTTTAACCTCAAAGAAGGCGAACGCCGCTGCGGTAATATGTACAATCCGTTCCGCTATCTGCGTTCCGAGGTAGACTGTGTGCAGCTTGTAACGCTGCTGTTTCGTGCGACCACGCCGAAAGGCTCACGCAGCAGTGACCCGTTCTGGGAACGCGCCGAAGAAACGCTCGTAACGGCTCTGGTGCTGTTTATCTATCTGGAGTGTGATCCGGAAGATCAGAATTTCGCAACGGTGATGTTCCTGCTCCGCAACGCGCAGGCCAGTGAGGAGGACGAGGGCAAACAAAATCCAGTAGATACTCTATTTGCTGAAATTGCCCAAGATCACCCAGAACACATTGCCAATCAGTATTGGGAAGCCTACAAACTCGCCGCAGGCAAAACCGCAAAATCCATTTTGATTATGGCAAGCTCGCGTCTGAAGCACTTCATGCTGGACGAGATTGCGGATATGACCATGGAAGATGAAATGGATTTAGCATCGCTCGGTGAGAAGAAACGCGCTATTTTCGTCTGCACGCCGGTCAACGACACCAGTTTCAATTACCTTGTTTCCATGATGTATATGCAGGCTTTTCAGCAGCTTTACGACCGCGCAGAACGGGAATACGGCGGCAGACTGCCGCGCCATGTACGGTTTATCATGGACGAGTTTTACAATACACCGCCACCGGATCGTTTCGACAATGTGTTGTCTACCTGCCGCTCCTACAATCTGTCCTGTGCAGTCATTTTGCAGGACATCGGACAGCTCAAGACCATGTTTGAAAAGGAATGGGAATCGCTGATGGCGCAGTGTGACGAGTTTCTGTATCTCGGCGGCAATGATACCGCGACCCACAAATATGTGTCCGAACGACTGGGCAAGGAAACGATCTTCTCCAAAACGACCTCGCAGACCAGAGGTACGCATGGTTCGTCCAGCCAGAATGACCAGAAGGTTGGTACAGAGCTTATGACGCCGGATGCCATAAGCCGCATGGAAAATCAGTATTCGATTTTGTTCATGCGCGGCGAACGCCCGGTGTTCGATGAGAAATATGTGCTGCAAAAGCACCCGAATGTACAATGGCTTGCCGGTGACGGCAAGGCAAAAGCGTATTCACCACCGGAACATATTCCGTTCCACAAATATCATGTTGAGATTCCCGCCGATGAAATCGACGAGAAATACAAGCCAGAGGAAATCGGAGGTGTTCTCTTTGAATACTTCGTTATTCCTCCACAATCCCCCCAAAAAGGAGAATGAATTATGAAAAACAAGTTTACTCAAAAAGCTGCTGCGCTGCTGTGCAGTCCCAAAGCACTGAACCGCGCCCGCATTGCGCACCGACTGCTGTCCATGACGGCAATCATCGCCTGCCTTGCTGTTGTACCGGCATTTGCAGATAATGAAGCGCTGAATGCGGTAAACAAGCTCAGTGACACGATCTTTGCACTGATTAAGGCTGTTGGTCTGATCTGCGCGGGTTGGGGTGTGCTTCAGCTCGGTATGTCGGTGCAGTCGCACGATGCTTCGCAGCGCACGCAGGGCGTTCTCTGCATTCTCGGTGGTCTGTTGATTTACTTTGTAAAGGCAATCCTGACCAGCATTGGTGCAGCCTAATCCCCGAAGGAGTTGATTTCCTATGTGGGTAGTAGATATTATTGAAAACTGTATCACCTTATGGAACTCCACACTGTCCTCTATTTGGAGTATGCTCACGCAGTCCCCGGAAACCTTTCACAACGGCGCGGTCTGGGATGCAATTACCAAAATCTTTACCGCATTACAGGGAGCAGGCTACGGCCTGCTCGTCCTGTTCTTTGCCATGAGTTTCTTTAAGCATACGGTTTCGTTTCGTGAATTTCGTCACCCGGAGCAGATCATTGGTTATCTGATTCGTTTTGTCGCTGCAAAGGTACTGATTTCACAGGGCATGGAAGTGATAAAACTGATATTTAAGATCAGCGGCAGCTTTATCGGAGATATTGCAGCGCAGATGGGCGGTCTGACAGAGATGCTGCCACTTTGCCGGAAAATATACGAAACGCCATAGAAGATTCGCAAATTGTTGCGCAGATATTCATTTATCTGGTGTCGCTGATTTTGTCAGCAGTCGTTATTGTGCTGTCTATCAGTCTGCTGATGACGGTTTACGGACGCTTTTTCCGTATTTATATGTATGTTGCGCTGGCACCGCTGCCCATGTCCACTTTTGCAGGTGAACTTACCAGCCGACATGGCCGGACTTATATGCAAGGCTTAATCGGCGCGTGCATGGAAGCAATCGTAATCGTTATTGCCTGCATCATATTTAATGCTTTTACATCGGTGGACGGTTCGGATTTTCCAATCAATTTTGGTGACAGCGGCGTTGGACTGGTGCTGACTTATATGCTCAAGGTTATTATTCAGATGGTAATTCTGGGCAGTATGGTCAAGGCAGCAGATAAAACCGTTAAAGAAATGTTTGCGCTGTAACAAGGAGTATGGAGCGTTATGGAGTCAAATGTAAATCGAGAGATACGCAATTATCACGAGGGCGTAGTCATGGGTCTGAGCGTGCGGCAGACGGTTTGCGGTCTGCTTGCCGCAGGTCTGGCCGCAGCCGCGAACTTCGGCTTACAGCCGTTTCTTGGAACAGAACTTGCGAGTGTCGTATGTATTCTGGTGGCGGCAATTCCGGCAGCAATCGGCTTTGTGTCCTTTCATGGCCTGCCCTTTGAGAAATTCGCTCTTTCATGGATGCGCACAATGTTTATGCATAACGGCTGGTATGTATACCGTTCCGCTAACTTCTATGCGCAGTTTACGCCGGAAGAGCAATCGAAAAGCGGCAGGAGCCGCAAGAAAACAAAGCAGAAAATCAGTGAACACAGTAACGAGGTAGAACAGAATGAGCAAAACCAAACCAATTAAAGAGAAAAAAGAAAAGCAGGAGAAAACCACAAAGCCGGTACGCCTGCCGCGCAGCGTGCAGCAGCTTATTCCTGTTAAGCGCGTATTTCCGGACTCGATCTGGCAGGTCGGCAACAACGAATTCAGCCAGACATGGTCGTTTTCCGATATTAACTATGCCGTAGCCAGTCTGGACGATCAGCGCACCATTCTGGACAGCTGGGGGCGTGTGTTGAACGGCCTTGCGGCAGACAGCCGTATGAAAGTTACGCTGGTAAACAGTCTATTCGACAAGGAAGCCAACGCAGGAACGCTGTTCCTGCGCAAGCAGCATGACGGTATGGATAAATACCGCGCAGAACTGAATCAGGTGATTATGTCCAAGGCGCAGGGCAGTAACGGCATCGTGCAACAGAAATTTATGACCCTCACTGCCAAGCGTAAGAACATTGCCGATGCCCGGCAGTTTTTTGGTCGTGCCGGCAAAAGCCTGAGCATCGGTATGCAGCGCCTTGCGTCCTCCATTCGTTTGCAGGACAATAACAGCCGTTTCCGTATTCTGCACGACTTTTTCCGTCCAGATCACCGCATGACAAAGGCTGATTTGGAGGAAATGATTGCGCGCGGGCAGAATATTGCAGATGTTTTCTGTCCGCTGGCACTGCGTTATCATAAAGATTATATCCAAACCGATCAAGGCTTTATGCGCGTGCTCTTCATCGAGGAGTTCGCATCGCGCCTGTCCGATGAACTGATCCACGACCTCATGGGACTGCCGCGGCAGATGATGCTGTCTATGGACATCGAGCCGGTCAACACCCAAGAAGCACACAAGCTGCTCAACGGTCTTGCGCTGCGCGTCGAATCCGACATTGGCCGCTGGCAGCAGCGACAGAACAATAATAATAATTTTGCGGCCGAAATCCCGTATGAGTTCCAGCAAATGCGCAAGGTTGTTGCTGACTACATGGACGATATTACCGAGCATGACCAGCGTTTAATGCTGACCACCATCACCATCGTACACTCCGCAAAAACACTTGAGCAGTTAAATGCAGACACCGAGAGCTTGCAGGAAATTGCAAGCGGTTTCGGCTGCAACCTCACGAAATTAGCCTATCAGCAGGACATCGGTCTGGATACTGTCCTCCCGTATGGTTTGCGCAGCGTACAGCAGCAGCGCACGCTTATTACGGACAATGTTTCTATCCTTACGCCGTTCTCTGCGCAGGAAATTCAGCAGATGGGCGGCATCTGTTACGGAAACAACGCCGTTTCCGGCAACCTCATTGTTGCCAACCGCGCAAATCTGCTCAACGGTAACTGTATCCGACTGGGCGTATCCGGTGCAGGCAAGTCTTTCTCTGTTAAACAGGAAATTGCTTATGTGCTGCTGTCCACGCACGATGATGTGCTTGTACTCGACCCGGAGGGCGAGTTTACGCCGATGGTCGGTGCTTTCGGCGGCAGCATGATCGACATTTCCGGTTCATCCGCAGTACGCATCAATGCACTGGACATGGAAAAAGGCTATGCCGATGATGGTAAAGATCCGTTGCCGGACAAGTCTGAATTTGTCCTGTCCCTGTTCGAGCAGATCATGCAGGACGATCTCAAAGCGCAGCATCGTTCCATTATTGACCGTTGCGTACAGGCTGTTTATCGTCCCTATATCGCCAGTGGATACAAGGGCGATGCTCCGACACTGACCAACCTGCAGGCCGAGATCAAGCGTCAGCCGGAGCCGGAAGCGCAGGAGCTTGCGCTGGCAGCGGAATTGTTTATCTCCGGTTCGCTGTCCATTTTCGCGCAAAAAACCAATGTTGACCAGAACAATCGCCTGACCTCTTACAATATCCTCGATCTCGGTGAGCAGCTGCTCCCGATGGGTATGCTGGTTATTCTGGAGAGCATTTATAACCGCGTGATTCAGAACTGGCGTGCAGGTCGGCGTACATGGGTATTCGTAGACGAGTTCTCAATCTTCTTCCGCTATCCGTTCGCCACGAACTTCTTCCTGCGAATGTGGAAGCAGGTTCGTAAGCGCGCCGGTTATATGACCGGCATTACGCAAAATGTCGGTGAGATGCTGACGAGCAAGGACGCCTGCTGGATGCTGGCAAACTCCGAGTTTCTTATTATGCTTTCGCAGTCTGCATCTGACCGCGCGGCACTGGCAGAACTGCTGAATATTTCGGACACGCAGCTTTCGTATGTGGAAAACGCTGATCCCGGCTGCGGCCTGATGAAGTTCGGCGGCGCGTTTATTCCGTTCGTCAACAGCTTCCCGGAAGATACAGAGCTGTATAAGCTCATGACCACCAAACCGGCAGACCGGGAGCAGGTAAAGCCGCATGGTGTATAAATACAAGGACAAGAGCGATGCTGCCAAGGTTCACTCTGCGCCTACAACCGGGCGTAGAGTGTCTTACAGCCGCAGTGATAACAAGACCTATCGCAATACAGGAGGAGCAAGCACTCGTGCGGGCGCGGAGCTGCGTGCTAAGCAGACTTTCGGAGTACCGGGTACAGACGGTGCCGAAAAGAAAAAGTCCCGTAAAAAGCGCCTAATCAAGCGCTTTGCGATTGCAACAGCCGTCCGCACGATAAACGATAAGAAAGCCGCACAGCACAGTGCGGAGGTAGAGGCAACTGAACAGATTCAGCGACGTATGCACGATGCAGCCTATGTCGGAGTAAAACTTGCCGCCAAGCCGGTACGCAAGGCGGCACGATCATTATACCGAAGCGCGGACAGCAAGCTAAAAGATTATCGTGTACGCAAGTCCGTAGTTCGTACCGCACAGCGGTATCGCAGTGCAGACGGCAAAGCGCGTATACGACTTACCTACAAGTCCACACGCGAAAATAAGAATATCCGCCGCGTTAAGGTAAAGCAGTATCAGAAATACCGTATCCGCACAGCGCATGGTGCCACTACGCCGCGCGGTGCAGTGCGTGAACAGTTTATGCGGCGGCAGCGCACGACCGCTGCTGTGCGAGCCAAAGCCGCAGCAAAGAAAAAAGCAGCGGTACAGATCAAGCAGCGGCAGAGTGCGCAGTACCGCACGCCGCAGAGTACGGCATCTAAGGTGTACAGTTCAGCGCGGAATAAAGCAGGAAGCAGCGTATACGGCCCGTCCCATTCTGCACAGACAAAGATACGCACTGTACAGCAGCGTAAAGCCGCTGCCACCGCTTATAATGCGCGGGTGCGGAAAGCTGCTGCGGAGCGCAGCGAAAAGAGTATGCGCTACCGCATCAAGGCGCGCAAAGCTGGTGTGAAGAAAATGAAACGTCAGCAGGCTGCGAAACTCGCCGGAAAGACCTTGCCGACTAATGCAAACGGTATAGTGAAAAAAGGATTTTCGGCAGCAATGAAGTCCGCTTTTCAGTTTACTGTGCGGTTTGCGAAATCTAAAGCGCTGATTCCGATTCTCGCAGGTGTGCTGGTTATGTGCATGATCGCGGCTCCGGCTGCGATGGTCGCATCGGTGCTTGGCCTTTTCTTTGCCGACGCGCAGGCGGCAGAAAACGACAAGCTCTCGACCGTCCAGACGGCCTATGTCAATGCGCAGTTTGCATGGAGCGAAGAAGTGCTGTCCGGCGAAAGTTACGATCAGGTTGTCTATGAGGGTAACTATGCCAACGATGTTGAAGTGTTAGCTGTGTTTGCAGTTAAAACAACCGAAAAAGACGGCCTTGATGTAATCGAAATCGACGATAAGAAAAAAGCGATTCTGGCGCAGGTATACAAAGATATGAACCCCTATACCAAGTGGATTACGGTCGTGAATAAAACCCGTATCCTTCATGTGCAGATCAATGCACTGACTGCTGACCAGGCTGCGGACAAGTACGGATTTACGAAAATGCAGCGCACAACGCTGAAGGAGCTGCTGGATAAGTACCGCAACGATCTGCAAGGACTGCTGAATTCGATATTCGGTTCGGCTGCGGCAAACCTATCCCCGGAAGTTCTCGCCTTGCAGGCACTTGTAGAGAAATACGCCAAGCAGTACGGTATCTCCGATCATGTGGGCACACTGCTGGCGATTATTCAAGTCGAGAGCGGCGGCGTGTTGGCTGATGTTATGCAGTCCTCGGAGAGTGCCGGACTGCCGCCCGGTGCAATCAAGGACAAGGAAGCATCTATCAATCAGGCTGCAAATACTATGCCGAACTGGTTAAAAGAGCAAAGCAGCTCGGTGTAGACGGTGACAGCATTGTACAGGCGTACAACTACGGCGGCGGTTTCCTTGACTATGTAGCGAAAAACGGTAAGAAATACTCCTTTGAGCTGGCGGAGAGCTTTGCAAAGCAGCACTCTGGCGGTGTGCGTGTTACTTACAAAAACGCTATTTCTACTGCGAAAAATGGCGGCTGGCGGTACAATTACGGCAATATGTTCTATGTTATGCTGGTTCAGCAGTATACCGGCGGCGCAGCTTACGGCAGTGAAACCTTCCAGAAGCTCATGACCGAAGCAAAGAAATACATCGGTATGCCTTATGTGTTCGGCGGTTCTACTCCGCAGACCTCGTTCGACTGCTCCGGCTTTATCTGCTGGGTCTACACGCAGTCCGGCGTATGCAATCTCCCGCGAATGACAGCGTATGGTATCTACTTGCGCTGCACACCAATCTCGGCCTCGCAGGCACAGCCGGGTGATCTGGTATTCTTTGCGAACACCTACGATTGCCCCGAACCGATCTCGCACATCGGTATCTATGTAGGCAACGGTAAAATGTTGCATTGCGGAAATCCAATCGGTTACGCAGACCTATCCAATTCGTACTGGAAATCACATATGTATGGGTTTGCGCGCCCTAAATAAGCAACAGGAGGTATCTATGAACTGGAAAGAAAAACTGCGTAAAGAGTGTGAACATCTTAACGAAGTGAGCGGTTTTTATTCGTTCTCTGTTATGCAGATACAGCAGGATAAGGAATATTTCGGACGATTTGGTGGTCAGGAACTGGCCACCAAACATCAAGAAACATACAAGAGATATAAGTATTTCAAAAGGGATTTATTAGTGTATCTTTTCCTTTTTATCGGTGGGTGTATGATGACTTATCTTATAATTGAAGATGCTCATTCAGCTTATCCCGTATTGGTTGCGGAAAGTTTTTGGGAAATCATTAAGATGTGGGTACTGAAAATCGCGATTATCTGCGAAGTTATTTTCGGTGCAATCTTAACTATTGTGTCGGTATCGCGCGTTCGTTTCTTCCGCAGACGGCTGCGCGTGATTGAGGAGCTTATGAAGTCTGATAATTGCGCAGAAGATAAAATCGTACACTGCCGAAAGCATTGAGATTGCTACCGTTAAGATTAACGGCCAAAAGCGAAAAGTCCCCTCGTTCTGAGCGAATGCTTGGAACGAGGGGTGTTTTTTCATTTTATTCAATATTCTCCGCGACCTTGCGCAATTCATCAGCTGGAATTGTACCGTACAAGTGATACAGCACATCGTCATGCGTCCAGAAGATCGTGGTAGCTCCGTTCTTGCTGAAAAGCGTTGCCGTTTCTCCATGCAGCTCAAACTCGGTCGATTGCACATCTTCGGTATCGAGAATTTTTTCGGTCTGCGTTTCATCGGTAAAGATAGTGCAGGACAGGTCGAAAAAGTTTCCGTCCTCGCCCTCATATGTGACAGTATACAGCTGCTCTCCGGCGTTTTCCTCCGCCTTGCTCATGCCGTCCGGGATATAGGAAAGCGTTGGCGGAAACGCATATGCAATGCTTTCGGGCATATCTGCACTTTTGCTGAACCGATAATCTGTCAGCTCGTTGAACACACGCACGACGGTTTCAATGATTTTCTCGCGGTAAGCGTCTACTGTCATAACGCCGCCGAACGATACGGTGCATACCAGAAGAAAAATTGCGACAATACGCTGCAACAGCTTTATGTGGCGATTGAACTGCGCAGAATGGCGCTGCTCACGGATCAGTTTGCGCATCTTTCGGTCGAATTTCCCGGAGAACTTGTGCTCCGGTATCTGCGGCGGCAGTGTCTCGGATAGCCATTTTTCGCGTGCAGCCTCCGCGTGATGATACAGCATATCATCGGTTATCTTCATCGGTATCTTCCTCCTGTATCTGTAATGTGCGCTGCAAAGCCTCTTTCGCGCGCTGTACGGTTTTGCGCACTGCTGCCTCGGTCATATCCAGTGCTTTGGAAATTTCAGAATAAGAAAAGCCGTTGTCGTAGCGCAAAAGCAGCACTTCGCGGTAACGCGCAGGCAAAGCAGCGATTGCCGCGGCGATCGCATCACTTTCCGCCATATGCTCGATTTCGTTCGCCGCTACGCTGCCAATGTATGTCTCGTCCAACGGCAGGACAGCGGTGCGGCTCTTGGAGCGATAGAGGTCGATTGCTTTCCTCTCGGTAATAGTAACGATGAGTGAGCGCGTTTTGTGACTCTTTATTTCGGAAATCGTATCAAGAATTTCGACTATTTTTAAGAAAGCCTGATGCACGACATCTTCGGCATCACTGCTGTTGTGCAGGATCTGGTTTGCAGCATAGTACATCAGATTACGATATTGCCGGTATATCAGCTCGAACTTGGATTTATCTTCATCGGAACTGATGGCTGCGAGATAAATTAGCATTTGACACCGCCTTAGTGGATTTTAGCAGATTATAGCACAAAGCGTTTCTAAATGCAATTTCAGGGCAATGAAAAAATTTTTTGCGTTGGTGTCACAAATGGGTATCCTCGTTCGTTACCATGTACAAACGAACAGATATTACCCGAAAAATTTTTTTGGCTGATGTGTCACAAACGGGTGCTCTCGTTCGTTACAGTGAATAAGAAAAAATGAAAGGGGCTTTTCTATTATGAACAGCAAAGTAAAAACTCTGATTTCTGGCGTATGTCTGTCTGCTTCTTTGCTCGCAGCAGCAATGCCGCAGGCAATGGCGTTGGAAGATAGTGCGCACACCGAACAGACTTGTGCGGCACAGACCATTGTCGCACCCTGCATGGATTACATCAACGACGCCGACATCACTTTTTCCATCTCCGGTGGCAAGGCGTATGTAGATGGCTGGGTCCGCGGACAGAACGGTATCGCTACCCGATGCAAGATCACTGCGAACCTGCAGGTGAAGAATGGACTGTCGTGGAGTACTGTGAAGACCTGGTCTGATGATCAGAATGGACGCAAGGCATCTATCAGCGGCAGTTATTCCGTATCATCTGGCAAGACATACCGCGTATCAGCTGTGGTAACGGCATATAAGGGTTCGCTGTCGGAAAGCAAGACGATGATTTCCAAGACAATCAAGGCTTAATGCTGATAATAAGATCGGAGGTGATTCCAATGGTTTATTAAAAATCCACATAAAACCGAAAAAGTGCATATCTCACCACGCAAGCGGTGTATTGGGCTTATATGGATAATTATGTTATCCACGGTTTTGGATTTTGATGTAACATAGTTTTCGATAGATATCATAATAACAGAAAACAAAGGTCGGTGTAATTACTTTACAACAATCTTAGAGCATAAACTAAAATGCGGAGGTATACTATGAATAAGTTTAAGAAAATGCTAAGTGTAGCGCTCGCAGGTTGTATGGCTGTTTCTGCTCTGATGTTGAACTCCGGTGCGGTTGCAACCGATATGTCTGATATCGAGGTTTCCGAAGAAAGCTCGATTAGTCCACGTATCTCTTTTCCCTGTGATCTGACAGGTCTTGCGGCTGGAAAGGAAAAAGTGGGATGGACAAAGTTGTCCCTTGATGCGGGAGATAAGATTACCTTCACTGGCGTTTGGAAACCAGATAATGCGGGTTTAATCATCACCATATATCGCCTTAATTCCAACAATCAGTATGTTTGGAACAACAGTTATGCAACGCTGATGACAAACGAATCTTGGACTGCAAATATCAGATCTAATGGTATTTACCAGATAACAGTCAAACCGACTTATATGATTAGTGGCGGAAGTGTGATAGCGGAGTTCAAGTAAAACTGCCTTAAAAAGTTGAATTAGCACTGAACATTTACTCATAGAGTGTGGGTGTCATATGCTTGTGGTATGAGGTGATTCCAATGTTTTGTTAAAAATCCACATAAAACCGAAAAGGCTGGACACCTCACCGCATCAGCGGTGCATCGGACTTATGTGGATAGATATAGTATAGCCGATTTTCCAGATCGGCGCAAGTGTCCAATGAAAGGTATGGAGCCGTACATTATCTGTATGGCTATCACAGAAAGCATGAGAACAGGAGGTCAACATGACTAAGTTCAAGAAAATGATGAGCGTAACGCTCGCAGGCTGTATGGCAGCTTCGGCGTTGATGATGAGCGCAGGTGCAACGCGCAGAGACGGAAAAGCCGATGATACGGAACTTTCCTCTGCAGCAATGATTGTTTCTTCTGTCCCGCAATCCGATGAAGAAATCCTTGCTGAATATAACGAATATCAGAAAAATGGTGCATTTTCGTTAGATGAAGACACTACTGATACATATTCGACTGTGACAGAAAATGATGAGAGTGCACCGTATATCGTATCATCTGAACCGATTTCGGATGAAGAAATCGAACAGAATATGAAGAAATACAGTCAGAATTTGTTGGTCGATGTGCAAGCGCGTGGTAATAGTATCCCCACATCCGTATACGACTTGGGAAAAGAAACTTATACTGGAACATTCAATTTTAAGAACTACACATACACAAACTATTGTTTCCTGAATCCATATGGATACCTTAATGTAGAAGTATCTGCTACAACTGGCAATAAGAAAGACACCAGCTATACAGTCGCACTCTATAAAAAAAAGAAAAATACTTTTGTAGATGGAATTGACGTGAATTACGGTGAAAAAGTACATATCGTATTTCCGAGCATTGATGCAAAGGAAAAATATTATATTAAACTGACAAAGGGTGACACTGGAACCTATGCCAAAGGAACCATTTTTCTGTCGTAATCAGGTTGTACATTGGACAAACAAAGGAGCTTGAGTTTTTAGCGCCGACTGTCTGATGCTCAAGATAAATACGAAGCATCATAGCGATATATATTCGGCAGTGCTCCGCAAGACATACCGCGTATCTGCCGTGGTAACGGCGTATAAGGGTTCGCTGTCGGAGAGCAAGACTATGATTTCCAATACAATCAAAGCCTAATATAGACATAGATTAAGAGGTGAGTCCACATGAAAACAACTTACTATGTTATCAAAATTTTGTATGTTGTTGAATTATAGGCGTTATTTTGGTGCCATGGATGATCATCTGTGATCTATTTTCTATTGATTCTTTTCCGGTATGGATTCTTATTCCATCGTTTATAGCGTCAATATATAAAGAATCTCTGAAAAAGAAAAATGGTGAATTATCAATTTTTAAGCACAATGTCGAAGGCTATTATGGGTTATATATCCTTGTAATGACAATCGTTCTGCTAATAACCGGTGGCTTTTGGATAGATATGGTGAAGTGAAAATAATAAGCTGAGGTTTACCCTCAGCTTATTATTTTTGAGCCAGAATCGTTCGAACTGTTGCAAAGTCTTGTTGTATGTAAATCGCAGAATACCTTTATCTCTATGACTAATACATCACAACTCTGGCTCTGCTAAATCGGCCGATTTCCGTGGAGAACTGTGTCTCGTAAGTTTGTAGTTCAGTTCGTTAAGGCGAGAGATCTTCTGCTGATACTCGTCCTCCAGCGGCCATGGCTTACCGAGGTTGACCTTGGCTTCATCAAGCTGCTCATGCAGGCGAGCAAGGCTCTGCTCGTTGTCACCGATAAACTTTCCGATGTCATTCATAGCGTTGTTCATACGCTGGATGCAGCCGGCCACATTATCACCCGGTTCAACCATACGCTTGGTTGCACCATGAATACAGATACGCACCTCGTCCATGAGCGAACGCTTCAGTTCCAGCTTAAAGCCGCAGTACGAACCGATAGAGCGTGTGTCATCATATGACAGCTTGCCTTCCATGTTCTGCGAAATCTTCCTGCGTTCATCCGCTATCATGGTCAGCAACGCTTCACCGGCCTTGTCCTTAGCTGTGTAAGTTTTTCCGTTCAGTTCGATACGGAAGGTTGCGCCCTCTGTCTGGGCATGATTTGCGTCCAGCGTTGCCTGATCTCTTTTCAGCGCCGCAATCATGTTTTCTTTCTTAACAATGCTGTGCGGCAAGTTCACATTTACATCGTCCTCCAGCTTATACTGGTCATTGTGGTATGCAGTGCGCAGGACGGATAGTTTCTGCACATAAACATCAAGTTCCATGCGCTCCTTGATCTCTGGATCACCGGCAGCAAGCGCCTTAACCTCGGCATAAGACAGCGCAGCATCGTCAATATCATCACAGGTGCGCGCCGGAGATTTGCCGGTTACGACCTGCGAGATAAACTTCTGCTTGTTCTCGACCGTCTGCCAGTTGTAGCTGTCGAATGTACCCTCAGTAACATAACGATAGATATGTACCTTTTCATTTGTATTGCCCTGACGGAGAATACGACCATCACGCTGCTCTACATCACGCGGACGCCATGGGCAATCGACATGATGCAGCGCAACAAGGCGTTCCTGCACATTGAAGCCAGCGCCCATCTTGGCAGTCGAGCCAATCAACACGCGGATTGCACCAGATTTCATTTTGCTGCTGAGTGCATTCTTTTTTGCCGGTGTGTCCGCATCGTGAATATATGCGATCTGGTCAGCCGGTACACCCTTGGCGATCAGCTTATCCCGTATATCGTCATAGGAGCAGAAACGACCGCTGTCCTTGCCTGCCGCAGAGGGTGTCGCAAGGTCGCAGAAGATAAGCTGTGTGCCTTTGGTCGGCTTGCTGCTTTCCCATGTATTGAACACATTTTCCACGACCATATTGAGCTTGCTGCCCGGATTGTCCGGCAGGGACGAGTCTGCAAGCCGCTGATCGAGCGCGAGCTTGCGTCCGTCATTGGTGATAGCGAGCATATTGTCCTCGTAGGGTGCGACTGCACCGCTGCGCACGCGGTCAGCGCGTTTGCCGAGTTCCTGCACCATGGCTTGCTGTGCTGCTGTTGGCTGTGCCTTTACATTGTGGTATTCCACTTCCGGGCGCTGGAGATCAAGCATATCGGCGGTCTGAATATCTGCCGCCTGCCGCCAAAGGTTAATCAGTTCCGGCAGATTGCAGAACTTTGCAAAGCGCGTTTTCGTGCGGTAGCCGGTTCCCTCTGGCGCCAGTTCCATCGCTGTAACGGTTTCGCCAAAGTTAGACGCCCAACTGTCAAAGTCGGTCATGTTGACACTTTCCAGCGTATCGTTCTGGAGATAGCGCATCATTGTGTACAGCTCGGTCATGGAGTTGGAAACCGGCGTGCCGGTTGCAAAACATACGCCATGATAATCCGTTTTCTCGTTCAGATATTCGCACTTAGCGAGCATATCTTCACTTTTCTGCGCTGCGCTTGTGTTGATACCGCCGACATTGCGCATTTTTGTAAACAAAGCAAGGTTCTTAAACTCGTCTGCTTCATCGACAAACAGCCGGTCAACACCGAGTTCTTCAAAGGTAACAACATCGTCTTTTTCCTTTGCGTCCATCAGCTTTTCCAGACGAGTTTCCAGCTTCTTTTTCGAGGATTCCAGCCGCTTTACAGTGAAGTTTAAGTCCTTGTTCCGCTTTGCATCGGTCAGACTGAGTTCCAGAGTATCAAGCTGCCGCTCGATGTGCCTGCGCTCGTTTTCCGACGATAGCGGTATTTTTTCGAACTGTGTATGGCCGATAATGACCGCATCGTAATCGCCAGTGGCAATGCGTGCGCAGAACGCCTTGCGGTTCTCCTTAGTGAAGTCCGCTTCTGTGGCAACCAGAATATTTGCACCGGGATAGAGCTGCTGAAATTCTGTGCCCCACTGCTCGGTCAGCGAGTTCGGCACGACGAACATCGGCTTGTGAGAAAGTCCGAGCCGCCGCAGCTCCATTGCTGCCGCAGCCATCGTCCATGTTTTGCCAGCACCGACACAGTGTGCAAGCAGCGCATTGCCGCCGTAAAGGATACGAGCAACTGCATCTTTCTGGTGAGAATATAGCTGAATACTTGGATTGATACCGGGCAAAGTGAGGTGACTGCCGTCAAATTCGCGCGGACGGGTGGTATTAAAATGTTCGTTGTAATAACCCACAAGTCGTTCGCGGCGCGCAGGATCATCAAATACCCAGTCCTTGAACGCCTGACGAAGTGCGTCCTGTGCGTTTCTTGCCTTAATGGTTTCCTTGGTATTCGGAATACGCTTTTCCTTGCCGTCTATGATTTTTACATCACTGACCTGCACATCGCGCAGATTGAGTGACAGTTCCAGAAGTTCGTAAGCATTCACGCGGGAAGTGCCGTATTTCGTATATGCCAGCGAATGAGGGTCTTTATCTACACTCTTATTGGATACATACCAGAGCTTTGCAGCATCAGAATACGAGGTTTTATCTTGTTCAGTGCATAGAACGGCGGATGAAGCACATCGCGGATGAAATGGTCGATGTCTTCCGGCGGTATCCATATTGTGCCGAGCTTTACATTGATGTCTGCGGCGGTCAACGGCTCCGGCTGCACGCGCTCCAGCATCTGCACATTAACAGCAAAATCCGGGTCACTCTGCGCGGCTGCGCGTGCAATATCAAGTTTGGCACGTACATTGCCCGAAAGATACTCGTCCGCAGGCTGCCATTCCTGTGTTTGCGGGTCGAGAAAGATCTGCTGTCGCAGCGAAGAAGTAATCTGTTCCTGCGGCATACCGCCAAGCAGTGCGGACATATATGCAAAGTCGATTTTGCCGCGTTCTGCCAGCGACAGACCGAGCGCATCCTCTGGCGTTTCTGCGTGTGTTGCAACAATATGCGGACTGATCGTGCGCTTGCTGAAAATGGCGGTCTTGCCGATTACATTCTGCTCATCGTCCAGTTTTTCCAGTGCAAGCAGCAGCGGATACCCAGCATTCTTTCGAAAGCCAGTTTATTGCCGCGCTTATGAATATTGCCGAACTCCTTTACGAATGTATCGTAGTTCTGCGTGAGGTCTGCCTGCAAAGCATGAAGTTGCTCATCGTCACAGCCGTCACGCTGGGCTTCGATCAGATTACGCACAGCATCTCGAATACCGATCATGCTGATAGCACGTTTAACAGCAGTAGCGTTCATTTCGGACGGTACAAGATTGCCGTCTGCTTCTTTGAACATTAGTTTACCGTCCTGCACAGCATAGGAGAACGGACGCAGCTCTTCCATCGGCGTGTTCGACTGGAACACATCAGCGGTTTCTGGTGCAGGCGGTTCTTGCGTGTTCGATTGGAACACATCGTCCTCAATGAGCGTGTTCGACTGGAACACATTCTCGTGACCGAGGTGAAGAACTGCTGCGGAGAGCAGATCTTCCAGTTCGACATTCGGATCGGGGACACAGGCGGTATCCTTACCGTATTGAGTTGTGACCTCCTGCATCGTACCCAGAATCATTTCCGGGTGCTGCAAGAAGTAATTGTTCAGCTCCATGCCGTCTGCATTTTTTCCGGTTTCCGTCCATGCGGGCAGCTGCTCCGGCGGCGTGTCACGCTTTTGCAAGAACAGAATGTCGGTGGTAACGCTGGCACCGGCATTTGCCTTGAATGCCGTATTGGGCAGACGAATTGCACCGAGCAGGTCGGCACGCTCGGCCATTAAGCGGCGTGCGGCAGGGTTTGCCTTGTCGAGCGTACCCTTTGAGGTGACAAAGGCAACAACGCCGCCCGGACGCACCTTATCAAGCGACTTAACAAAGAAATAATCGTGAATGAGCAGATGCTCCTTGTCATACCGCTTATCGTGCAGGCTGTAATCACCAAACGGCACATTGCCGACGGCGCAATCAAAGGAGTTATCCGCGAACTTGGTATTCTCGTAACCGGTGATTTTAATGTCAGCATTCGGGTACAGCTTGCGGGCAATGCGGCCGCTGATGCTGTCCAGCTCCACGCCGGTGAGCTGACTGTCCTTCATGCGCTCCGGCAGCATACCGAAGAAGTTGCCGACACCCATAGACGGCTCCAGAATTTTGCCGTTTTCAAAGCCGAACTGAGCCGCAGCGTCATAGATCGCGCGGATGATCGTGGGCGAGGTGTAGTGCGCGTTCAGGACAGACGCACGCGCGGCCTTGTATTCGTCCTCAGTGAGCAGACTGCGTAGCTGCTCATAGCGGCGGTTGTCGGGACTGAACGCGCTTGCCATGCCGCCCCAGCCGACATACTGAGAGAGCACCTGCTGTTCCTCGGCAGTCGCAGGACGGTCTGCGGCTTCCAGACTTTTCAGCAGGCGGACAGCCGCAAGGTTCGGTCAAATTTTTCTCCAAGCGTACCGTTGCCGAGGTTGTCATCGGTAATATGGAAAGTAGGCGGATTGCGGCGCAGCGCATTGCGGTATTCCTCAAGCGAGGCTTTTTCAGCCTCCTGCACCGAGGGAAACTCTGTCCACTTGCCGTCGATCATAATGGATACCGGCTGTGCGCCATCCGTCTGAGCAGTTTCCTGCGTGTTCGATTGGAACACTTCGGGTGCCGCATTGCGTTCGTCCTGCGCCATCAGCCGCGCAAGGCTTTCTCGGCTTTCCGACCGGAAAATCGGATAAGGCTGCGCCGGGTCGCGGAGCTGTATATTGAGTTTGCCAATCTCGGTGATTTCGAACGGCCTGCCATCCAGATAAACGGTATCGCCTGCATGGTAGTCCTGCGTGTTCCAATGGAACACATTCTCCGGTTCCGGCATACTTCCTGCTGCTTCACGCAGCATCGGCATAATATCATTATAAGCCGGATACTGACTAAGGAAATCCAGCAGGCCGCCGTCACCGTCACCAATATCCTGACGCTCGGTGAATGTTCTGCCATCCGGCAGCAAAAGCGTAAACTTGGTTTTATTGTAACCGGCATACTGGTATGCTTCTTCATATCCGGCATTGAAAGCATTTTCCAATGAACCATACTTTTGCTCGATGTTTTCCCGACCGGAAACAAAATCCTCATCCGCTTTTCTCATTAAGCGGTCAAACTCAGCAAGGGGATAAACCTTGCCGTCCTCAAACGCACTGCTTTCACTCCATTCACAGCGCACCATGATAGAGTTGTCGGCTGGTGTGTTCGACTGGAACACATTCTCCGTTTTCTCATTCGGGTGCAGTTCGTAATAGTAGTATTCTGCATCGGAGATCATCGCGTCGAAATAGAGGCTTGCAAAATGATCGTTGAGTTCATGCAGACTATCGAACGAAACGCTGTGAACCGTTTCACCATCTACGGCGTAATTGATGCAATAAGTGTTCAGATCGGCGCTGACCTGTATTTCATGCTCATCGTCCACCGTTGTGCTGTATGCCAGACCAACATCAGAAAGGTCGGAGAAGTCCGCCATTGTATCAAATTCCTCGATACAGTAATCGTTGATCAACTGCTTTGCGGTTTTGAGATCGCTGTCCTCGGCAGTATGCGCTTCGGCGCTCTGTACCGCTTCAGTCAATGTGTTCCCATCGAACACATCATTGTCTGGATCAGACGCGGCAAGTTCTGCGCGTTCTGCCGGAGAATTGCCCTCGAACACATCGCGCTCCGGCGGCGTGTTCCTTTGGAACACATTTTCCTGCGTCTGTTCGGTAAGGAACTCCGGTACATCGGCAAAGCCGATGCTGTCCACATAGTGCGCGGTATCCTGTCCATTTCGATGCAGCACCACAATATCCGAAACCGACAGGCTGTGACCGGTGAAGTCGGCAGGACGGTTGATATTGAACTGATCATAAATGTTGTCCAATGTGGTATCCGGGGTGAGCGGTGCGGAATATTTCAGCTCGTAGTTGCTGCGGTTTATCGTCATGCCGCCCGCATGAATCCCGTCGTAAGAAGTAAACAGTAGTTTTGCATTGGCTGGATCAGCCGTAAGCTGGTAGATCTCATAGCGGTCGCTGTCCGGTTCTTCCGGCGTGTTCGATTGGAACACATTCTCCGCAGGAACAGACACAGCTTCTCTGGTGTTGAGAGATCGTTCGATCTGAGCGATACTGTTAAGGACTTCGGCGTTCTGCCAGCCTGCCACCTTAGTATAATCCTGAATAATGGTGTCCTTGCCGTCTACGCACTGAACAAAATCCAGACTGCCCGGAAGAGCTTCGGTATTCATTGCTCCCAGCGCTTTTCTCTGGTTGTTCGGGAGTTTATGGTAAGCGTTCAGAGCATCTTCAAGAGAATGAAACTCCTTGATGTCCAGAGCGCCGCGTTTCTGAATATCCTCTGCAACATAGAAATGGGCAATGAACTGCTTAGGCTGTGTCGGCTCAGCACTCCGCGTGTTCGATTGGAACACATTCGCCTGTGTTCCAGCAGAAGTATCGCGGAATGCCCGCAAGCCGTCTGCACCGAATTCAGTTTCGTAAGCGTTTATAGCATCTTCTGCTTCGTGGTCGATGGAACGCATAGTATAGACATGGCGCTCGGTGCTGTTACCTTTGGTGGCGGCAATCGTTACATCATGCTTGTCGCGCAGCTTCTCCACATACCGCTCCAAGCTGTGCGCCGGGATGCCGCACATCTCTACACGACCAGTACCGGGAAGTTCGCGCGTGGTAAGGTTCAGTTCCAGCAGAGCCGCAGCCTGTTTTGCATCCTCACCAAACATTTCAAAGAAATCGCCTACTTGAAACAGTACGATACTGTCTGCGTAAGACGCATTCAGTTTAATGGAATTATAGTCGTTCAGTGTGTCAACCGGCGCTTGCTGCTTTTGTGTGTTCGATTGTAACACATCGGCTTGCGGCGTTTGTCCCACATCCGCCATGACACGCTGAATGAACGGGTCACGGTTCAGCTTTTCCGGGTCAACCACTTTGCCGTTGACAATGCCGCGTTCAGCAAGCGCCTCGCGGATTGCGATTGGGTCAATATCCGAAAAATCGTCTGGCTCGGCGGCAGGCGGCTCGTTCTGTGTGTTCGACTGGAACACATTTTCCGGTTCAGAAATCGTTACGGTATCTGTCCGTTCCTGCGCATACCGGCGCTGTTCCTCCGGTGTCAGATAGCGGTTCTGCCGGATGAGCGTACTAATCTGGTGATCGACCTGACTCCACGACAGAGTTATCCTATCGTATACAGTTCTGTCGATACTGCGCTCGAATGTAATACCCTTGCCATCGTGATTTTCGCTGTAACCGCCGTAAGCACGACCGCCCCAGCCGTACTCGTTTTTCAAAAATTCGATGCGTTCTTTCTGCGTATGATTTTCTGCATAAAACTCAGAAATGCGCTTTTTGCCGCGCTCTATGCCGCTGCCGCTGCGCAGCATTTCGTCTATTTCGTCCTGCGTAATAAAAGCAGCGCGCACCGGTTCAAAACCGTCTGCGGCAGCATAGAGCGCTGTCATGTGCTCAGTACGCTGCAAGCGTTCTGCCGCATCTTCGGAACGCTGCACATTAAAGTGAAAGCGACAAAGATCGCTGTTTTGCTGCACAGCGCGTGCGTAATCCGCCATTTCACCGGTCAGTACAGTGCGCTGTGCAGGGTCACTCAGCGCTGCGGTCAGCTTCTCGACAGCCGGAGGGAAAACATCGTTAGCAAATTCCTTTGTCTGCGCAAAAAAGCCTTGCTCCCGCGCTTCCTCGCTCATATCGTGATAGGTGTGCCAGATTTCCGATGCAAGCTCGCGATATTCGTTAGGCTTTGCATCTGTCAGCTCTGCTGCACTCGCATACTGACCGTTTTTCAGCAGCGTGGAGATACGGTTAGCTGCATCTTCATAAGTCAGTACAACAGCACGCGGCGTGCGGGTATCGTGACCGCGTGCAATACGCAGACCGTTGCTGTCAAACCAGAGGGAATGGTCAATGTTATGGACGCGCACGCCTGCGCCGCCTATGCGGTATTCTCGCCGCAGGAATGCAGCAGCATCCGCCATGCTGATATTCGGCTGCATGAAAAAAGCCGCGATACGCTCGCGGCTATGGGTACTGTTGCTGCCTGCGGTCAGTACGCGGTTGATTACCTCATCGGAAACATCGGGCGTGTTCCATTGGAACACATCGGGTTCGGCGGCAGGCTGTGTGTTCGATTGGAACACATCGGGAGTGTCCGTCAGGGACATCTGCTCAAAAGAAACAGCAGCAGGCTTTTCCGGCTCTGCTGCTGTTTGGCTGTTTAATAAATGAGGTTTCCTCGATTATCTGCGTCACTTCGTGCTGAATGTTGCCCATCAGACCGATCCACTGCATCGGGTCGCGTTCTTTCAGTTCCTCTGTCACGCCATGATGCTTCGCTTTCTGTGCTACCAGCGACTCGAATTTGTCCATCGCGCGGCGATCCAGCTTGTTCAGATAGTGGTTCAGCTCGCAATTCCGAAGCAACTCCATCAGTTCCTCCGGCAGGTACTGCTTCATGTACCTCAGACGCGCTGCGCCCCATTCGCCGTACTCCGGCTTTACCAGATCGGGGTGCATCTTGCCGTCCGGTCCCTCGTGGTAATATACTTTCTTCGGCAGTTTTGCCATCTATAACAGCTCCTTCCTTTGTCGGTTCAGATACTCTTTCGGTACCTTTATTATACAACATAGAAGGCTGTTCCGCAATACGCTTTCGCGTTGTAAATCGAAAAAGTTTACAACCGTCTAAGTTCTTCATAGACTGCTCAATTGAGCGTAATGCCGTTTCAGACGCTTCCTGCGTAATCTGTCCAACAAGCGCAAGCTCGTCCGGCGAGAGGTTCCCAGTCGGGATGTCCGAGCTATACTGCGTCGGATCAAAGCCGCAGCGCCGCAAGACACAGTAAGCAGTTGACTTGACCGCAATACGGATCAGATCGGTGTTGTCAGTGTATTCACTGGCTTTCTTATCTGCAAAGCACTGGGCGGACAGATACAGGTTAATAGGGAAATCAAAATCGGTCTGCATATTCTCGCCCAATGCGGCAGAGATACCGTCCAGAACTGTATCGTATGCATCGTTCCGCATCTGCCAGATATACGGCGGTGCGACAGACTGGTCACGCGGCGAAGTATCCGAAATATCGAACAGATACTTGATACGCGGCTGATTGCTGCTATTATCAACGATACCGATGCCGTTTGAGCCACGATTGACGCGGCGGTGCAGACGATCATTCCAAAGCGGCAGCTCGGCACAGGCTGTTGCATCCGGTCGCTGTGACCAGATCAATACCTGCGATTTGAAATCATACTTGTACAGTCGTGCTGCTGTGTCGAGAAAGCTCGTCCATTTCTCTGGGGATGCAGCAAATTCCGCAAGCGTCTGGTGATAAAGCTCATCAAGCTGCTGCGGTGTGAATTTTGGCATAGTGTTCACTCCTCATTTCAGAAAATAAAAAAAGTGTTCCAATGGAACACATATCAAACGGCGTCGCGCAGGGCAGCTTCTAAGCGGCGAATATGCCGCCAGATTGTCATGCGGTAGGTTTTTTCGTCATGCGCAATTTCGGCTACGGTTTTACCCTTGATGAAATATGCAATAAAGCAGCGGCGCTGTACAGCTGTCAGCTTGCCGCTGTGCAGCAGGCGCGCAGCTACACGAAAAGCAAAGCGAAGCTGTTCTTTTCGCAGCAGGCTTTCCAACGGCCCCGGTTCTGGAGATGGAACCAGAGCAGCCAGTCCGCTGAAATCTTGATCAGCTTTCCAGTATCCATGATAATTGTCCGAATGGTAATCATGGTACAGTAGTTCATCCGAAAGCTCTTTGATAATACGAAAATCTTCAGCGCTATGCTCCGGATGAGCGCGCAGATATTCTGCCATTGTGATTTCCTTGGTCGTGCCATCTTCAAAGCAATAAATAATGCTGGTGCTATCCTTGTTGGCGTTCCATTCCTCTTTGCTTAACATATGTAAATTCGATACCTCCTACACAGCGGCAAGGGATTTTGGGTACAAAAAAAGAGCGTCGGAAAAACCGATGCTCTTAAAATAGCGTCTTACTGTATGTAACTCTCGTAGGCTTTCGCCCAGTTTATATTGTAGCACAGATTGAGCGAACAAAACGAACAAATTGCTTTTTCTTCGCTTTTTCTCTCACAAACAGAGTATGATATAGAGAGTATAATTAAAAGAGTATAAATGGAAGAAGTCTAATTATTTTGCACCATTTTGCATTGCACCCTTTATGCAGTGTGACCAATTTGCAAAGTGCCTTTTTTATACCCACCCCATGAAAATAGGTATATGGTAAGAGAAAACAAAAAATCCGGTCGAAAAACGACCGGAGATGCAAGAAACAGCTTGTAAGAAAGCCGGAAATCCAGATTAAGAAAAGAAAAAAGCAAGGGCAATAGCCGTAGCTCCGAATGTTGGAGTTACGGCTGATTATGCCTTTACTGGTTCGCTGACGGATTGTTCAGATTGTTTCGCTTCCTCAGCGGCGCGGCGCTTGCGGATTTCTTCTTTTTGTTTAAGCCAGATTTCCTCCCACAGAGGGATTATATCGGACTGTTGCGGCTGTGCATCGTCTTTTGCCTGCTGCTGTACCAGGTAATCATACAACACAGTGCGGCAGTAAGCGACCGAATTTTGCGTGCTGCGCGCGAGAACATTCTCTTTTTCACTAAGGAAATGAGAAATATTGGGACGAGCAACACGCGCAACAACCGCTTGACGATCTTCCAGCGGAATATCGTTGTTTTTAATCTTGATGTCTTTCTCATATTTCAATTCAGCCAGCGCTTCGACTGCCATTTCCACATTTCCCTGCGCGTAATGGAGTTCCAGCGTGTCCGCATCAATCTGTTCACGAATATCTTTGATGCGCTCCTCATGCGGCACAGGCGGCGCGTTCTTTGTTAAGCCGGAAGATTTACGGACGGCGTTCTTGCGGTGCTTACGCGGCGGCTGAGAGCCGTCTGCGCCGAACAGACGCTTGATCTTTGCACTGGCCTGCGCTATGTAGTCGCTGATCGTGCGCTCGCTGGATACCGAGCCGTCCGCATGATGGTTCACGAGGTACGGTGCTTCGCTATCCGGCTGGTCGAGCAATTCGTACTGATATTCAAAGCTGTTCTCCTCGCCGGTCGGGTAACGATGCTGTTTGAGCAGGCCAGCCAGCTTGAGCTGCCGCCAGATGGAGGAAAAGCGCTTAATGTGCTCCATGCAAAACGCCTGTACACCAGCCGGGTTAAGAGAAAAATCCGGGATATTGATAAGATGCGCGACCACGCCGAAAAGACCCTTAACAGCCAGCGGAATACGCTTGCTGCGCAGGATCAAGTTTGGAATTTGCGTGAAATCACGCTTGCTCTCGCCGGACAGAATGATACGGCAGTCACCGGTTACAAAGTCTGCACCGGCAATAAAAGCGTGCGGCGCAGCCGCAGACGGCTCCTGCATCAGCTCATAACGATGAATAAACGCACCGGAAGATGCGCGCGCAGTATAATGTTTGAGATAACCGGCGGTAAGCAGCTCACACCATGCCTTGTCCATGGCGTAGTTAGTGCCGCAGACCTTTGCCAGCTCGCGCTTAGTCAATGCCCAGTCCGGCATACCGACATAGCTGGAAATAACGAGATAAAGCCCCTTTGCCGTCAAAGACAGGGACTTATCTCGCAGTATGCAGTTGTAGCCGATGGTAAAGCCGGTGTTGGACATTAAGGGAAACCTCCTTGCTACCCTGCGTTAGCTGCAAGGTAGCGATTGAGTAAAATACGCGCATGATCGGCAGAAATACCGCCGCCGATATTGTTAGCAACCTGCTGCCAGGGCAGGCCATCTATGTAGCGCAAAGCTATGATTTGACGCACGAGGGGATCGTGAATTGTGTTGATATATGACCAGATTTGAATGTAAAGCGCTGCACTATCTAAGACGCGCTCTTTGATCTGCTGCTCCAGCACATCAATCATGGATACAAACTTGTCTGTGCGGTCGCTGCCGCGCAGCAAACCGATATGAGGTAAACCGCTGATGGACGATGTGCAGCCGGTAAGAAGTGCGTACAGCTCTTGCAGACGCTCTAAGTCGCGGGAGATTTCAGAGTTCAGCAGTGTAAGCTGTTCTAAATCGCTTTTCGTCACCGGCGTGCACCTCCTTTGTGTTCCGATAGAACACACATTTTAGATCATAACATCACGATCATCATCGACATAACCTGTCGGCATATCATTATAGACTGGGATAGACGGCTGCGGCTGCTGCGCGGGTTCAGCACTGTGAGGGAAGGTAATGCTGTGATTGATGCCCGGTTCCAGATTTACATTGACCGAACGAGCAACCGGGCGGAAGCCAGTCGGCGCAGTTACCTCAGTGATAATGTAATCACCTGCGGACAGACCGACAATAGATGCAATGCCGTCTGCATCGGTGCCGTTATGCAGGCTGACCGTTGCACCGTCCATCGTATACAGGTCGTAGACGGCGTTTGCAAGTACATTGCCCGTAAGGGTATCTACGGCCACAATCTGCAATCCACTGCGTTCCTGCTCGTTCTGCGGCGCGGCCTGCGGCACTGGTGTTTCCTCCGGCTCTGCGGTCTGCGGCGGCTGTTCCTGCTCACGCGCGATACGCTGCTTTTTGGTTTCGCCAAACTGCACATTGTCACACTGGATTTCATAGTCTACACGGGTCTTGCCAGTGTTCTTATCTGTCCACATATGCGAGGTGAGCTGACCGATCACGATAGCCAGCGTACCTTTCTGAAACCACTGTGACACAAACTCTGCTTGCGCGCCATAAGTCACGCAGGGGATAAAGTCGGTAACATCTGCGCTGGAACGGCGGCTGACAGCAATGCGAAAGGTTGTGACCGGCTTATTGCTGCGCGTGTAGCGCATTTCTGGTTCGCCGGTTAAGCGGCCCATGAATACGCAGTTGTTGATAGAAATACTGCTCATTTCGTCCTCCTTATCTGATGAAAAGCCAGAAAATTCGTAAAAATACCATGATTAAAAGAAAAAACGGTGGGAAAAGCTGCACTAAGCGTTTCGGCAGCGGCATATCGTCGTGCGCGATCAACCAGAGCGCATAGCTTGCCATTAAAACAGTGATGAGGGACGCGAGGATCATGTAAAACAGTTTCATTGATTTACCATCATTTCACGATATAGGTGATCAGACTGATCTTTCATATTTTGTAGTTCATCTCTGCTTTGCTGGAGTTTGTGTCCATCTACGTAACTCACACTATTCACAATAAAATGTGTGTGCAAATATTCCGTATCAGTGTGTGTAGCAATCAGCACCTCAAAGTCCGCCCATTCGGGAAGTGCTTCGGCCAGTTGATACGCAATCTGATGAGCCTGTTCAGGCGAAATGTTTTCGTCTTTGGCGAAACTTTGAATGAAATGTTTATACGTTCGCCCACCATTTTTCCCCCATAGACGTTTTGTTACTTCCATTTCATCTTTAACCGTAAACGGTGTACAATTCCAACCGCTCAACAAATTTTCACTGGTTTTTCGTTTGTCCATTACACGGGTAAGTACGGTTCTAATGGGTGATTTACCGGATATTGCTTTGATAATAGGCAATGTTATTCACCTCGATCATTGTTGAGGAAACAGATTAGATGCGGCTGGCGATGCAGCATGATACACGCGGGATCGTAATCTGTAATACAGCGGAACGCAAAGCGTATATCGCGCTCTTGTCCATATGAGAAACGCAATATGACCAGATCGCCATTATCCTCGTGGTACGCGATTACAGCGAGATCTTCCGGTGCAAGGCAGGTGCGAGGGATTTTACGCATCGTTCACACCTCCGTTCGCTTTGCGGCAAGAAGCAAGCTGCTCGATCAGCTCCGACCGGCGCGCAGATGCGATACTGTGCTTGATGCAGTCCGGTGTAGCACTGGACTGCTTTTCAAGATCGGACGATGTTGCAGGCACGCTGTAAATGATAGATAACTCAGTCATCAGGGTTATCCTCCTTGTGCAGCAGCATAATATTGCGGATAATAACAGCGATATGTGCGGTTGGATTTCGCAAATAGCGTGAATGATATGCTTCACTCTTGATAAAATCCCGCGCCAGCGCTGCTTTAAGCTGCTCAATATCATTAGCGTTTTGCAGCTTGACCGGTAGCTCTACGCAGCAGTCCAGTTCGGACGGCGTGCCGCCATCAGGAATACAAAGATAATTTAAGTGATAAGTATAAGTCATAGCAATATTACTTGATAATCTTCATCATGTTGTAGCAGTACAAAGTGGCTTTGGCATCTGCAAGGCTGTTGTGTGCTGCACCCTCCCACTGGTAATCAAAATGTTTTGTACAGGTAGAGAGCGAAGCGCGTCTGCGAGTACCGCCGTTGGCGTTGAGGTAGTCCACAAACATCTGCATGACATCAATTACGGTTAGATGCTCGGTCGGTATGCCAATGCGGTCAAGAAAACCGAGGTCGAACGATGTATTATAACCGATGCAGACAGACATCTCGGAGAAAATCTCTACAAGCTGCGGTAACAACTCGTGTGGATACGGCGCGCCTGCGACCATTTCCGGCGTAATACCATTGACTTTCTGCGCTTCTGGCCACTCCGTATGAAAGTACGGGCGCACCAGACTGTCGAACAGAACGGTTCCGGCATCGTCGATCACGCTGATTTGCAGCAGTTCATCGCTGTCGGTTAAACCGGTCGTTTCGGTGTCGATTACGATGGCCTGCGCTTCGGGTACTGCGGCCTGCGGCATTGCGGCGGCAAGCAGCGAGAGCACCTTTTTTATACCGCGCTGCTGGGCGCTGTCGCTGATCCGCTTCTCGCGTGCAATGAGGCGTTCTTCTTTTTCGCGCAGACGAGCAACGCGAGAGGCTTCGGCTTTCTTGCGGAGCGGCTCCAATACCTCATCCAATTCGGTCTGTGTCCCGTTGTGTACCTCATCGACAGTGTAAAAGATTGCGCTGTTGATCTGGCAGGAATTGACCCACATTTCGATTCCTACTGCATCAGCATTGAGAGCCTTGCCAAGTTGCGCCCACTGAAGTTTCGTGTGGTACATACTTGAAGGGAAATCGGTTCGTACTTCCATAGGTTGTTGTCCTCCTCATAGTATTATAGTCTTGCACATGGTCATACGCCGGGCTTGGAAAACGCAGTCAACAAGGGGATAGATCGTTTCCTGCGCTCCCGGCGCATGACCACGAGCAAGGCTCGTGGTTTAATATAAATTGTTCAGTGCGTTGAGGTCAGCGGTAAGCTGCGCGGTGCTGGTGCCGAGCAGTTTTGCAAGGCGTGGCAGCTTGTTATCCGGCAGACAGGTAAGCTGCTGGACAAGTCGTGCTGCATCACCAGGCAGCGTGTTCGATGGGAACACATTGTCCGTCTGCGGCGTTGCCGGTGTGCTCTCCGACTGCGGAGCAGATACTTCCGGTTGTGCGGTGGTGTCAGGCGTGTTCGACTGGAACACATCATCGCCGGTCGGCAATTTACCGGTTTGCACAAAGCAGGTAAATGTAGCCTGCTGTTGTTCTGTATTCAGCTTACTCAGCTCATAGGCAGTGGAAATCGGCAGATTGTCAGCCTTAATTTCTTCCATTAAAGAGGGAATGAGGTTGTTCAGTATACTGTCATACTTGGCTACGCGGCTGGAACTGATGTTAAGACTGCGTGCGACCAGATCGCGTACACGACCGTTCAGGCCTCGCTCTGCCTTAGCCTGTCGTTGCAAGTCGCGCATACGGCGGACTTCTTCGAGCTTGTCCCATGCGGTTTTCACGCGCTGGGAGTTGGCGGCGATGAGCAACACCGGTTCGCGCACGGCGCGGTCGGCGTCCTCGATCTGTTCTACGGAGCAAGGCAGAAACTCGTACTCTGTCTTGCCCTCGTCCAACAGCATACCGACCGCTCTGTGGCGGCGGTGGCCGGACAGGATTTTATATTTGCCATCTTCCAACGGAGTAACGACGAGGTTGTTCAGCACGCGGCCTGCAAGCTCGATAGCGGTTTTCAGTTCCTCGATCTCCTGCATTGAGTAAAAATTATCCTCGCTGGGGACGAGCTTGGAGTAGCTGATACGCTCAATGGTATGTTCTTTAACAGGTGCAGCTGCCATAGAGGTATCCTTGTTCAGCATATCGGTAATAGAAAATCCCATATCACTCAACCTCTTTTCTCTGCGGACAGAAACTCGCTGACGAAATCGAGGTAATCACGCGCGGCGGCGCTGGTCTTGCTGTATTCGATAATCGGCTTGCACTCAAAGCTGCTGCCAACTACCTTGCCGCTGTACCGGATATGCGTCTTGTAGACGGGACAATCCAGATTTTCACGCAACCAGTCCTCGCCGGTCTGCTCTCCGGCCTGACGCTGGAAGCAGGTGATAAGGCAACCGGCAAGCCGCAGTCCCGGATTAAGTTCCTCGCGGGTGATCTCAATCTGGTTCTTCAGCTCGATCAGGCCGTCAAAGGCGTAGCTGTCAATCTTGACCGGAATAACAGCTTCATCAGATGCAACAAGAGCATTTACCGTCGAAATGTTGATGTCCGGCGCGTTGTCGATTAGACAGTAGTCGTACAGGTCTGCAACCTTGCGGAGTGCAGTGCGCAGGCGTGTCTGCTGCGGACGAGAGCTGTCCATCATCACCTGCATATTTGCGGTGAGCAATGTCATATTCGCCGGAATAACATCAATGCGGTCGTACTTGGTGTGCTGAATAACCTCTGCCAAATCGGCATCGCGGTCAAGCATCAGATCGGCAATGCTCTGGCGGTCATAGCTGTGTACGCCAAAGGTCTTGGAGCAGTTTCCCTGCTTGTCGTTATCTACGACCAGTACACGCGCATTATACTGCTGCGACAGCGCATAGGCCATGCTGACGGTGGTCAGTGTCTTAGCAACGCCGCCTTTGAGGTTGATGATAGATACGGTTTTCATAAAATTATCCCCTTTGTAGTCGTGTGTTCCATTGGAACACATGGTTTCAGCAGTTTCCACGCTGCTGTTCCTGATTAAAAGAAAAATTAGTTTAGTGTGTTTCGACCAAACGACGGTCGAGCAGTTCGTCAAAGGTGACGGGAATTTCTTTGCGGTATGGGATACCGTTCGGTACGCTCATTTCAAGGCAACAAAACGGCTGACCCTTGAAGATGCTTAAATGTATAGACACGCCATTAGGCCATTTCATCCAGAGAATATCATACTCTCTGGAGAAAAAGGTCTGGTTAAAGGGCGGAAGCGAACAAATTCGCTGCTCTTTGAGTTTTTCGGCTACCAATTCGTAAAAAGCCAGATTCCGGGCACGAATGGATAAGCTATCGGAAAGTTGATAAGGCATCAATCGTCCTCCTGTCAGTCTGCGTGTTCCATTGGAACACATTCAGTTTTGCACGATGAAATTTCTTTCGCTATGCCGCGTTCAGTCAGCTCGGCTATTGTAAATCTAAATACCCTGCGATTACGCTGATGCTTGGTATCGTCAGACGGAGCGTAATCGTACTGCGTGACGGTCAGCAGCGGTGTGCCGGGAATGAGGGTCGTAAAGTAAACCTCGTGATACGGCCAGCGGAGCCAATAAGACGTCCTGATATGCTCAAACAGAACATCGCTCATCTTGGGCAGCTCGCACCACGGCAGGTTTGCGATCTTTTCTGCGGCCAGCTTGTACAGGCTGCGCTTTGTAGCGTGTAAACGATACGGCATAAGTTTCTCTCCTTAATCGGCCTGCTCAGCGATGGCTTGCAACTTGCTTACGCACTTAGCTGCGCAACTGGGGCAAATACGATACTCCTTAATGTGCTTCTCGGTAGGCTCACCGCAGAAAATGCAAGATGGCTCATATTTTGTGATAATGACTTTCTGCCCCTCAGTGTAAATCTGCATTTTTGTGCCGGTTTCCCAGCCGAAAGTGTCGCGCAGCTCTTTAGGAAAAACAATACGTCCCAGTGCATCAAGTTTACGGATGATACCAGTATCAGTCATGGCGCGGCTCCTTACCTAATACAACGGGCGGCACGATGCGCACTGGAGGACGCCCTGCCTTTACCATCTTTGCAATTGCGGATGCACGATCAGGGTCATAAACCTTGCGTCCACCGATGTAAATGTCACCGGTGTAGCCGCGCTCCAACTCACTCTTTACTGTGTGAGCATTAACACCGATGTCCGCTGCGATGTTCGCTACCTTATATCCGGAAATCCACATCTCGTAAATACGCTGACGCATTGCATCGGTAATTGCTCTTTTTACTTCGGACATTTTTGCACCTCCATTCGGATTTTTTGTAATAAAAAAACTTACCTCGAGGACTACTCCTTTGCGGTAAGTTAATTATTGCATTTTAGGAAACTTTTGGGAAAAATGAAAAAATGTGTTGACAAAGCGTATCAGGAGAGGTATACTAAATAAGCTGTTGATGAGCGGTTGAGAACAACGAAAAGTTGTGAAAACTCTTTGAAAACAGCAGATTGTACCTTGTAAATTAAACAACGATGTGCTTAAACTTTTGTTCAAAAGAACGAAGGTTGTAGTGCGAACCTGAAATTTCGAGAGTTTTTTAC
>NZ_QUMC01000016.1:0-69187 GCF_003481925.1 Butyricicoccus sp. OF10-2
GTAAAAAACTCTCGAAATTTCAGGTTCGCACTACAACCTTCGTTCTTTTGAACAAAAGTTTAAGCACATCGTTGTTTAATTTACAAGGTACAATCTGCTGTTTTCAAAGAGTTTTCACAACTTTTCGTTATCTTAACCGCTCATCAACAGCTTATTTAGTATATCAAAACCAGAAGCGTTTGTCAAGAACTTTTTTCAAATTCTTTTTTTGAAAGAATCAAGCCATTCTAAACCAAGCTTTTCGGTTTTGCGCTCGTCTCTGAGAGACAGCTTTAATAGAATACCAAATCCAACAGCGAATGTCAAGAGTTTTTCCGTCTCTGTTCGACATTTATTTCTCATTTCTCCGCACAAGACTGATTACAAAAGCCGCAATCGACAGTCCTGCGCTGACCGCTGACAATGCGCACGCAATAATATCCAGTGTCAGTTTGGCTTTTTTCTGTTTTTTATTCATTTTTGAGCATTTCTCCTTGTATAACTACAGCATGTACCGCTTCGAATGCTTTTACATAAAAGACCCGCCTGAAAGTACGGCGGGTCTTCCTCTATGCAGCTTTGCATCATTTCTTCATCAGTTCTGCCAGCAGCATAACCTTATCCACGTTGCCTTCCACCTTGATCTTACCCTCAGCGATAGCAACCTGCGGAACCAGCTTGCCGGTAAGCATCTTCTCCAGATTCGTCATCGAACCGGAAACGATTGCATCGTGATCAATATACTCATACGGCATAACGGACACATTGCCGTTCAGAATTTCGATGTAGAATACACCCGTAATCTTGCCCGTAAGATTAAACTGCACCGCAACCTTGCCTTCCGTGCCGGCAATATCTGCCTTCTTTAATCTGTTGTAAAACTTTCCAATCAGCTGATCAATATCCATCGGACTCACCCCTGCTCTATTTTCTATCTTTATTATACAACACATGCAAGAAAAAGCAAGGATAATTTTGGTGATTTAGCCGTGAAACCGTAACAAAGCGGCTGTGCAATTTTTAATGCACAGCCGCTTTGTAAATTGAACAGTAATCAACAGTTAATTTCAGGTCTTTCGGTCGAATTTGGTGTGACAATGCGGGCAGGTAATCATAATCTTTCCCTTTCCCTTGGGCACGCGCAGGCGCTGACCGCACTCCGGGCACTTGAAATAGCAGTGTGTCTTACGGTCGGCAAAACGGCCCTGTGCACCGCGAATCCTGTTCGATACCGGACGCCACCATCTCATGAACTTTTCATTCTCCGCATACCGCGCCTGAATATTGCGCGAGAACATGCGGAAATAGCACAGGCACAGCAGCGCAAGAATGAATACGTTCATCCACGCCCAGCCGAGAATGCGCGCAACGATAATGAGCGCAATGCCGAGAATGAGCAGTGCGTTATTGAGCGGGTCGCTGCCGTAGCGGCCTGCCATAAAACGGCGGAAAAAATCCATTTATGCCTCTTCCTTTCCGCAAACGTGCTCGAAAATCAGGTCAAGCACCTCATCACGACCGAATCCCTTCTCTGCCGAGAACGGAATGACCGGCACTTCCTCCGGCAACAGCAATGTCTGACGAATCTCCGCAATATTGCCCTCAAGCTGGCTCTTCTTAATTTTATCCAGCTTGTTGGCGATAATCACCCACGGTTTTCCGGATGCGCGGAACCACTCTGCCATCGTCATATCGTCGCGCGTCGGCTTGTGACGAATGTCCACAATCTGGATGCCCAGCGTCAGCAGATCCATTGCAAAGTAGGTCTCCATCAGAGCACCCCACCGCTGCTGCTCAGCCTTGGAAACGCGCGCGTAGCCGTAACCAGGAAGATCGACCAGATACATTGCCTTGTCGATTGTGAAATAGTTGATGTGAATGGTCTTGCCCGGCTGTGCGCTGACACGCGCAAAGTTCTTGCGGTTCAGCAGCTTGTTGATGACCGAGCTTTTGCCCACGTTGGATTTGCCCGCAAACACGATCTGCGGCAGCGGGTCGTGCGGAAAATCACTTTCCTTCACCGCCGAGCGCAGAAATTCCGCGTTATGCAAATTCGGTTTCTTCATTTCCATATTATTGTACCACCGTTGTCGATGCCGAGTCCGCTGCACGCTTTACCGGTGCGGACTTGCGTTTTTTCTGCTTGGGACGGCGCGAAAAGTCAATCGCGGTCTCCACCACCGTGTCCATGTGCTCCGCAATGACAAAGTTGATGTTTTCCCGAACGACCGGCACGATGTCCTTCAAATCGCTCTCGTTGTCCTTCGGAATGCACACGGTCTTGATACCCGCGCGATACGCCGCCATGGTTTTCTCGCGCAGACCACCGATCGGCAGCACGCGGCCGCGCAGCGTTACCTCGCCGGTCATGGCAACCTCGTGACGAACCGGCGCGCCGGTCAATGCCGAAATCAGCGCCGTGGTGATCGTCACGCCTGCGGACGGGCCGTCCTCGGAATCGCTGCCTCCGGGAAGTGAATGTGCAGATCGTTGTCCTTATAGAACATCGGGTCGATGTTCAGTGCCTCTGCCTTGGAGCGCACGAACGTCACAGCCGCCTTTGCGCTCTCCTGCATGACCGTGCCGAGATTGCCGGTGATTTCGATCTTGCCGGTGCCCGGCACGACTGCCACCTCAACCTCGAGCATTTCACCGCCGACACTCGTCCACGCGAGACCGTTTACAATGCCGACCTCGTCCTTCTTGCTGACCAGATCATCCTTGAAGGTCGCCGTGCCGAGCAGCTCCTCGAGGTTCTCCTTGGTAGCCGTCAGGCTTTCGTCACCGTCCGCGATATGCTTGGCCGCCTTGCGGCACAGCTTCGCCAGCACCTGCTCAAGACGGCGTACGCCTGCTTCACGGGTGTAGCCGCTGATAATCGCATCAAGCGTTTCATCGTCCACGATCAGCTGATTTTCGCTCAGGCCGTGCTTCTTCATCTGCTTGGACAGCAGATGACGGCGTGCGATCAGGCGCTTTTCCTCCGCCGTGTAGGACGGCAGCTCGATAACCTCCATACGGTCGAGCAGCGGACGCGGAACGGTCGAAAGATCGTTCGCGGTCGTCAGAAACACCACGTCGGACAGATCAAACGGCAGTTCAATGTAGTGGTCGCGGAAGGCAACATTCTGCTCGGTGTCCAGCACTTCAAGCATTGCCGATGCCGGATCGCCGCGGAAGTCGTTGCCCATCTTGTCAATCTCGTCGAGCAGGATGAGCGGGTTGGACGTACCGGCACGGCGCAGCGCATCCATAATACGGCCCGGCATTGCGCCGATGTATGTCTTGCGGTGACCGCGGATATCCGCCTCGTCACGCACACCGCCGAGGCTCATGCGCGTGTAGCTGCGGCCCATGGCCTCTGCAATGGACTTGGCAATCGAGGTCTTGCCGACACCCGGAGGGCCGACCAGACACAGCACCTGCCCCTTGAGGTCGGGCGCAAGGCTCTTGACGGCAAGGAACTCCATAATGCGTTCCTTGACCTTCTCCATGCCATAGTGGTCGCGGTCGAGGATCGCCTGTGCTTCCGCGAGATTATGACGTTCCTCGCTCTTCTTATTCCACGGCAGGTCGAGCACGGTATCCAGATAAGTACGCACGACACCCTGCTCGGCCGTCGAGCCGCTCAGCTTGGCAAAGCGGTCCACCTCACGGATGAGCTTGTCCTCGCACTCCTTCGGCAGCTTGAGATCGAGCACGCGCGCGCGATAGCTTTCCGCTTCTGCGGCTACGTCCTGCTCGCCGAGCTCGGTCTGAATGACCTTGATCTGCTCGCGCAGATAGTATTCCTTCTGGTTTTTGTCGATCTGGGTCTTGAGCTCATCCTGAATCTCATTTTCAATCTTGAGGACCTCGGTCTCCTCACCGAGCATGCGGATCACCATCACCAGGCGGCGGGTAATGCCAAGCTCTTCGAGGATCTCCTGCTTGGCTGCCACATCGACCGGAATATTCTGGGCGATATAGTCAGCCAGATAGCCCGGATCGCCGCCCTCGGCTACGGTCAGCTCCACATCGGGCGACAGGCGGGACGCATACTGCGCATACTCGCCGAAGCGCTCCTGCGCGGTGCGCACGAGTGCCTGCGCACGGCGTTCGGTCACGCCGTAAACATAGTCCTCGAGTTCCTCAACCTCGGCATATATGCAGTCCTCGTCCTTTTCGGCGGCGATAAAGTTGTGCGCGAGCGCACGGGTCTTGCCCTCGACCAGCACGCGGATATTGTCGCCCGGCAGACGCAGGATCTGGCGAATCTGGCAGATCGTGCCGATCTGGTACAGGTCGCTCGGCGTCGGCGTATCGGTTTTCAGTTCGCGCTGCGCGGTCAGGAAGATGGTCTGTCCGTTCTTCATTGCCGCTTCCAGTGCGCGAATCGACATCATTCTGCCCACATCAAAGTGGACGATCATATTAGGGAACGCCGTCAGTCCGCGCAGCGGCAGCACCGGCAGGCGGCTGAGGACGATTCCGTTAAGCTCTGTCATATATTCGTTTCTCCTTGCACGGAAAATTGTCTATTAGTTTCAGTATAGTATATCTTCCGGGGTTTGTAAAGGCGTTGAACGTTAAAAATACGGGCGGGAATCTTGTTCCCCGCCCGTATTGGTTTTGATTGATTATGCGCTCTTGGTCGGCTTTCTGCGCGAAGCCTTTTTCGGCGGCTTCTTTTCCGCCGGAACAGCCGTGCGTTCGCCGTGCTCGACAACCGGCTCGCCGGTACCGTCCACAACGCCCGGCGTGATCTCCACGCGGCAGACGGTCTCATCGGACGGAATACGGAACATGATGTCGGTCATCACGTTCTCCAGCACACCGCGCAGACCGCGGGCACCCGTTTTGCGCTCGAGTGCAACCTCAGCCACACGCTCCAGTGCCTCCGGCTGGAACTTCAGCTCTACGCCGTCCATTGCGAACAGCGTTTCGTACTGCTTGACCAGTGCGTTCTTCGGCTCCTGCAGGATGCGGACGAGTGCGTCCTTATCCAGCGTATCGAGCGAAACGATGGCCGGCAGACGACCGATCAGCTCGGGGATCAGGCCGAACTTCATCAGGTCATGCGGCTCGATCTTGGCCAGCAGACGGTCGGTCTGCTCGTCTTCCTTTCCCTTTACCTCAGAACCAAAGCCCATACCCTGCTTACCGGTGCGCTTCTGGATGATACCCTCGATACCGTCAAATGCACCGCCGCAGATAAACAGAATATTGGTCGTGTCGATCTGAATGAACTCCTGATGCGGATGCTTGCGGCCGCCCTGCGGCGGTACGTTGGCAACCGTGCCCTCGAGCATTTTCAGCAGTGCCTGCTGTACGCCCTCACCCGAAACATCGCGGGTGATGGACGGGTTTTCGCTCTTGCGGGCAATCTTGTCGATCTCATCGACGTAGATAATGCCGTGCTCTGCCAGCTCCACATCAAAGTCCGCCGCCTGAATCAGTCGCAGCAGGATGTTCTCGACATCCTCACCGACGTAACCGGCCTCGGTCAGCGTGGTCGCGTCCGCGATCGCGAACGGAACCTGCAGAGTCTTGGCCAGCGTCTGCGCCAGCAGCGTCTTGCCCGAGCCGGACGGACCCAGCATCAGGATGTTGGACTTCTGCAGCTCTACCTCGGTCTCCGGATGGTAGATGCGCTTGTAGTGGTTGTAAACCGCAACCGAAAGGGCAATCTTCGCACGATCCTGACCGATAACGTACTCATCGAGCACTTTTTTCAGCTCCTGCGGCGTCGGCAGGTGCTCGGGCTTTACGAGTGCATGGCTCTGCGGCTCGTACTCCGGCATGAGGTCCAGCTCGTCATCCAGAATGCTGGTGCATACGCCGATACACTCATCGCAGATATACACGTTCGGTCCTGCGATCAGCTTGCGCACGCGGCTCTGCGGCTTGCCGCAGAACGAGCATTTCAGTTCTTTTCCATCATCATAATTTGGCATATGCCACCTCTATACTACGAAAAAATTACAATTACGACAATGCAGAATTGCCTTAGTGCTTATCGAATACCTTGTCGATCAGACCGTATGCAACAGCCTCGTCCGCGGTCATGAAGTTATCGCGCTCGCAGTCAGCCGTCACGGTCTCAACCGGCTTGCCGGTATTTTCGGACAGGATCTTGTTCATGCGCTTCTTGATGATCTCAAGGCGCTTCAGGTGGATCGCCATATCAGTGATCTGACCCTGCGTGCCGGCGGACGGCTGATGGATCATGATCTCAGCATTCGGCAGCGCGTAGCGCTTGCCCTTGGCGCCCGAGGACAGCAGAAATGCACCCATGGAAGCCGCCATGCCAATGCAGATGGTCGAAACATCGCACTTGATATAGTTCATGGTGTCATAAATCGCCATACCTGCGGTTACGGAGCCGCCGGGGCTGTTGATATACAGCGAAATATCCTTATCCGGGTCCTGTGCTTCCAGATAAAGCAGCTGAGCCACGACCAGAGAAGCGGTCGTGTCGTTTACTTCATCGCACAGCATGATAATGCGGTCATTCAGCAGGCGGGAGTAAATATCAAACGAACGCTCGCCGCGGCCGGTCTGCTCTACGACCATAGGGACTAAACTCACTTGGGAAAACTCCTTTCAGCAAGGCGGATAAGCTGCGAAAAAGCGCAGATTTTGTCCTCCTTGAATATAGGTGAAAAAGCGCGAGCGTCGCTCGCGCTTTTCTTATGAACCAACGCTAAGCGTTTGGTTTGCTGTTGTTTGCGCGCTTTGGGGAATCAGCAGAAATTACTCTGCGGTCTCCTCGGTGGTCTCCTCAGCAGCCTTCTTCTTTGCTGCCTTCTTAACCTTGGCGTTCTTCTTGATGAACTCGAGCGCGTTCGAGATCTTCAGATCGCCCTCCAGAGCTTCCTTGGAAACGATGGCCTTAACCTTCTCAACTTCCATCTTGTACTGCTCTGCCATCTTAGCATACTCTTCCTCAAGCTCCTTATCGGAAACAGTAATGCCTTCCAGTTCAACAACCTTCTGCAGTGCCAGACGGGTCTTAACCTGACGCTCAGCCTGATCCTTGAACATTGCGCGGAATGCGCCCATCTCAGTGCCGGTCATCTTGAGGTACTGCTCGAGGCCCATACCCTGCATCTGCAGACGGTAGCCGAAGTCCTGTACAATGGTGTCAACCTGGGAGTCGATCATAGCAGCCGGAATGTCAGCCTTCATGCCGTCGATTACAGCGTCCAGAACCTTCTCCTCGAAAGCGTTGTCAGCAGCTTCCTGACGCTCTGCCTTCAGGCGCTCGGTGATCTCCTTCTTCAGATCATCAAGGGTCTCGCAGGTGTCGGAAACGTCCTTAGCGAACTCGTCGTCGATCTCCGGCAGGATGGTCTCCTCAACCTTGTGCACCTTGCACTTGAAGGTAGCTTCCTTGCCTGCCAGCTCCTTAGCGTGGTACTCCTCCGGGAAGGTAACAACTACGTCCTTCTCGTCGCCGGCCTTGCAGCCGATCAGCTGATCCTCGAAGCCCGGGATGAATGCGCCGGAGCCCAGAGTCAGCTCGTGATGCTCAGCCTTGCCGCCCTCGAACGGAACGCCGTCTACGAAGCCCTCGAAGTCGATATCAACGGTATCGTTCTTCTTAGCCTTGCGCTCTACGGTCTCGGTGCGAGCGTTGCGCTGAGCCATGCGGTTCAGCTCTGCCTTAACGTCAGCCTGCAGAACCTTAACGGTCTCCTTCTCAACCTCGATGCCCTTGTACTCGCCGAGCTCAACTTCCGGCTCAACCGGTACCTTGGCGATGATGGTCAGGCCGCCCTCTTCTGCCGGGTCGCCCAGGTCAACGTCTGCACGGCCGACCGGCTTGATGCCGGACTTCTCAACAGCCATTTCCATAGCGTCCGGGTAAATGATATTGAAAGCCTCTTCAAAGAACACGCCTTCGCCGTACAGCTTCTCGATCATCTTGCGCGGTGCCTTGCCCTTGCGGAAGCCCGGAACGGTGATGTTCTTGCCGGTCTTCTTGAATGCCTTGTCCTTAGCTGCTTCAAACTCAGCCTTGGTGATCTCGATAGTCAGAGCAACGACGCTGTGCTCCTGCTTTTCAGTGTTTTTCAGTTCCATGTTGCCAATCTCCTTACTTACTTTCGATTGTATCTAAATCATTCTACCAGATTATTTTGAGAATTTCCATAGTTTTTTCTATTTTTTCAGAAAAATCGGGATAAAATCCACAAAATCTCCGGAGACGAGCTTCCATTCAATTCCTTCCTGCTCACCTGTTACGGCATGACTCAGGCTTTTTCCATGCAAATGTCCGTAAATACAGCGCTTTACACCGTACTTATGCAGCAGTTCGATGATCTCACCGCAGCGGTAGGACGCGTAAAGCGGCGGATAATGCAGGAAACAGAGTATCTCCTCCGGATCTGCGGCAGCGCCGAGCTTCAGCGATGCCTCGAGCCGCAGCAGCTCGCGCTTGAAGATCTTCTCGTTGTGCGGGTCGGCGAAGTCCTCCTCAAAGGGCCAGCCGCGCGTGCCGCACAGCGCGGTCTTTTCATAGAAAAAACAGTTGTTATGCAGAAAATCAATGGTAGTAAATCCGTTTTCATCTAAGAAACGGTGCATTTTGGAGGCGGTTTCCCACCACAGATCGTGGTTGCCCTTCAAAATGATCTTTTTGCCCGGCAGCGAGTCGATCAGCGCAAAATCGCCTTTCGCTTCCGCAAGGTTGATGCCCCACGAAATATCCCCGCCCAAAACAATGGTGTCCTCCGGCGCAACAAGCGCACGCCAGTTTTTGATGATCTTTTCCGTGTGCCCCTGCCACCGGCCGCCGAAAATATCCATCGGCTTGGCTACATCAGCAGCAAGGTGCAGATCGGCAAGCGTATAAAGCGCCATTACAGATCCTTGAGCAGGCCGACGGTGGACAGAATGTCGGCCTTGTCTACCACGCGGTCAAAGCGCGGCGTTTTGCCTGCCAGAGCGGCGAGTGGAGCGGGTGCCGGTACACCCGTCAGCTGAGAGAGCACCTCCAGCTGGGTAACGTCGTCGTTCTCGAGCGTGCCGCCGAGCGCCTCGATAACCGAGCGGCAGAACTTGAACGGAGACGCGGTGGACGCGATCACGGTCGGCGTTTCGTCGCCGGTGCGTGCGCGGTAGTCCTCGTATACACGAACGGCAACTGCGGTGTGCGTATCGCACAGGTAGTTCTCGTCCTTCCACAGCTTGTTGATGGTATCAGCCGCGTGGCTGTCATCGCAGCAGCCTGCGTCGAACTCAGCCTCGATCTTGGCAAATACATCCTCAGCTACCTTGTAGCTGCCCTCGGTGTTCAGCTTGTTCATCAGCTCAGCAACCAGCTTGTCGTTGAAGTCGGAAGCGAAGAACAGCAGACGCTCGAGGTTGGACGAAATCAGGATATCCATCGACGGAGAAGTCGTGGTGAAGAAATCACGGTTGCGGTTGTACTCGCCGCCCTTCTTGAAGAAGTCAGTCAGCACGTTGTTGCGGTTGGACGCGCAGATGAACTTGTTGACCGGCAGACCCATCTTCTTGGCGATGTACGCCGCAAGGATGTTGCCGAAGTTGCCCGTCGGTACGCAGACGTTGATCTTGTCGCCCTGTGCAATGGTGCCTGCGGCAACCATATCGCAGTACGCAGAAACATAGTACGCGATCTGCGGCGCCAGACGGCCCCAGTTGATGGAGTTTGCCGAGGACAGCATCATGCCGTCCTTGTCGAGCGCTGCGCGGGTATTCTCATCGGTGAAGATGCGCTTTACCGCGCTCTGTGCATCGTCAAAGTTGCCATGGATGGCTACGACCTCGACGTTTCCGCCTTCCTGCGTTACCATCTGCAGCTTCTGCATGGGCGATACGCCGTCCACCGGATAGTACACCATAATCTTGGTGCCCGGTACATCGTGGAAGCCGTCGAGCGCTGCCTTGCCGGTGTCACCCGACGTAGCGACCAGAATGCAGGCGGTACGGGTTTCGCCGGTCTTGCGCAGGGACGCAGTGAGCAGGTGCGGCAGCATCTGCAGCGCCATATCCTTGAACGCGCAGGTCGGACCGTGCCACAGCTCGAGCAGGTTCTTGCCCTCGCCCAGTTTTACCACCGGTGCGGTATCTGCACCGCCGAACTTTTCATCGGCGTAGGCCTTGGACGCAAAGTCCGCCAGCTCCTCCGCCGTAAAGTCGGTCAGGAACTTGCCGAGAATGAGCGCCGAGCGGCCCTTGTAATCGCTCTCCGCAAGCGTTTTCCAATCCGCGTCGGTAAGCGTGGGAAACGCGGTCGGGCAGTACAAGCCGCCGTCCGGTGCGATACCGTTGGCGATGGCGTATGCCGCGGAAACCTTGCGCTCCTTATTTCTTGTGCTTACATAATCCATATTTTTACAACCTCCGCAGTGGTTTTGATTGCTTCTTCTATTGTATAGCAAATATGTATGTTTGGGCAATAGGCAATTCCGTGGAAATTCCGCCGTCCTGTCACAACATTTTCTGCATAAAGTTGAATGCGTTGTCATAAAACAGCCCATCGACCGTTTCCTGCTTGTAGCCAAGTGTCAACATACGGTCTGCCAGACGATACATATCCGCCAGACCGTCAATGCCGATCGGCAGGGTATCGCAGCCATCAAAGTCACAGCCGAGCGCGACCACCTTCTCGCCGTACATACCGAGGAAACGCTCGATGTGGTCGATGGCGTCATCGATCACAGAATCGCTCTGCCGCACGAGGAACGGCGTGTACAGGTTGACGCCGACCAGTCCCCTGCGGTTTGCAATCTCAGCGAACTGCTCATCGGTCAGGTTGCGCGAGTTGCGGCACAGCACGCGAGAGTCACTGTGGGTCGCAACGAACGGACGGTCTGTTGCCTCGCACACGTCCCAGAACCCGCGGTCGGACAGGTGCGATACATCAACGAGTATCCCCTTCTCGCCGCAGTCACGGACCAGCTGCTTGCCCAGCTCGGTCAGACCCTCGTTCTGATCCACGGCGGATGAACAGCCGTAGCGGCTGCGGTAATTCCACGTCAGCGTGATGAGACGCACACCGGCGTCGTAAACATAATCGAGCGCATCCGGCCGGTCGGGCAGCAGCTCCGCGCCCTCGATAGAGAGCAGCGCCGCCGCCTTTCCGGCCTCCACTGCCGCGCGGATGTCCGCCGCCGAACGGCAGAACGTCAGCCAGTCGGCGTTGACGGCAAACTCGCGTCTGGCAGTCGTCAGCATGCGGTCGAACCGCTCATCAGCGGGCGTATCGAGCAGACAGTCGCGTGTTTCCGGCGAATACGGCTGTCTCGCGCCGCAGAACAGCGCAAAGAACTGCACATACGGCTGATACCTGCGCGCTGCTGCATAATTGATATGTAAATCGTTCTCCCGCAGGTGTTTTCCTGTCTCGCAGCACTCATAGATGGTGTCACAGTGCAGATCAAACAGCTTCATACTCACCCTCCAAAGGCGTTTTCCAGATGGTTGATGCGCGGCGGAACCGATGCGTTTTCCTCGCCGTAAACCTCGATCACGTCAAACCGCGGCTGCTTTTCGGTCGGGTGCTCCTGCAGCCACGCCTGTGCAGCGGCGATGATCTTCGCCTGCTTGGCCGGTGTGACGGCTTCGCACGCCGGACCGTAGCGGGCGTTTTTGCGCGTCTTGACCTCCGCAAAGATAACATACTGCGCGTTCTCCGCGATAATGTCAATCTCACCGAACCGGGTGCGGAAATTCGTCGCTGCCGTGTGCCAGCCGCGCTTTTCGAGGTACAGCCGCGCCGCTTTTTCTCCCCACGCGCCCTTCATCGCGGTGCATCCGGATGCTTTTCGTAAAATTTCTTGAGGAAGGTCATCCGGTGGATCGGGCACGGGCCGTGCATGAGCAGGGCCTCATCGTGCGCCTTGGTCTCGTAGCCCTTGTGCTTTTCAAAGCCGTACTGCGGGTACTGCTCGGCGAACTGGCGCATCAGGCGGTCTCGCGTTACCTTGGCGATGATGGACGCTGCCGCGACAGACGGGATTTTTGCATCGCCGGAGACCACGCACTCGTGCGGCTGCTCAAGTCCCTGTGAGCGGTTGCCGTCCACATAGACAAAATCCGCCGGGCGTGTCAGACCGTCCACCGCCTGCTTCATCGCGCGGTAAGTCGCCTGCAGGATGTTGATCTCGTCGATCACCCGCTCGTCCACGAGCGAAACCGACCACGCAAGCGCGTTTGCCGTGATTTCGTCGAACAGCTTCTCACGCTTCTTTTCACTGAGCTTTTTCGAGTCGTTCAGTCCCTCGATGACGATTCCGGCGGGCAGGATGACCGCAGCAGCGCACACCGGTCCGGCGACCGGACCGCGTCCGGCCTCATCCACGCCGCACACCGAGCCGTAGCCGTTCGCCCATGCTTTTTCTTCGTATTCCCAAGTCATGTTTGTCTCTCCTAAAACCAAGGGCGAACACAGTGGTTCGCCCTCGAAATGTTGGTTTATTCCGGCTTCTCGAGCGTAATGCGGCCGAGAACACCGCCGCGGAACTCATCGAGCAGGATGCGCGCCATGCGCTCGGTGTCGATCTCACCGCCGCGCAGCAGAAAACCGCGGCGCCTGCCCGCCTGCTGCAGCAGCTCATAACCGAGGAAATCGCACTCCTCCTCCGGAATGGCGATGCTGTAGCGGTCAATGATGGTCTGCGGCGCCTGTTCGGCGAGCAGCTCCATCAGCTTGCAGCCGAGCGTCTCAACGTCCAGAATATCGTCCTTGATCGCACCCGTGCACGCCAGCAGAATACCGACGCGCTCATCGTCGAACTTGGGCCACAGGATGCCCGGGGTGTCGAGCAAGTCAATGCCGCTCTCCACGCGGAACCACTGGCTGCCGCGCGTCACACCCGGACGATCCGCCGCCTTGGCGGATTTTCTGCCGAGAATGCGGTTGATGAACGTGGATTTGCCCACATTCGGGATGCCGACGACCATCACGCGGACGGACTTGCCGACCAGACCTTTTTCGTTCCACTGGGCGATCTTGTCCGCCAGCAGCGTGCGAACCGCACCGGAGAACGCCTGCGTGCCATTGCCGCTGCGGCTGTCGGTCTGGATGACCGCCATGCCCTGCTCACGGAAATGCTTCGCCCAGACAGCCGTCATGTTCGGGTCAGCCAGGTCGATGCGGTTGAGGATCATCATACGCGGCTTGCCTGCTGCAATCTCATCCATATCCGGGTTGCGGGACACCTGCGGAATGCGTGCGTCCACGACCTCACAGACCGCGTCCACCTGCTTGATATACTCCGCCATCTGCCGGCGGGTCTTTGTCATATGTCCGGGATACCATTGAATATTCATATTACTTCACCGTTCCAAAATCGCTGATTGGGAAAACCACGCTCTGCACATGACCGAGGATGTAGCGCTCATCCACCATGCCGAGACGGCTGTCGCGGCTGTCGGTAGAGGCATTGCGGTTGTCGCCCATGACGAACACGCAGCCCTCCGGCACGGTCTGCGGATAGGTCAGATCGCCCATATGCTCGAGTACATCGATCTTTTCGTTGATATACGGCTCATCGAGAACCTCGCCGTTGACGCTCACGTCGCCGGTTACGGGATCAATGTCCACCGTATCACCGCCGGTCGCAATGATGCGCTTGACGATCGGCTGATTGTTGTAAAAACCCTCCTTGCGCAGCACGACAACGTCTCCGCGCTCGGGCGTATAGTTCAGGTTGCTTACCAGCATGATGCTGTGATCCTCGAGGGTCGGGTACATGCTCATGCCGTCCACGCCGATCAGGCGCACGAAAAACGTGAATACGACCACGAAGAACACCAGAACCGCCATCAAGGATTCGCCCCAGCCGAACAGCTCGCTCGAGAAGCGTCCCTCACTCTTTTTATTTTCGGTTTGCTGCATTATGATTTCCTCCATCAAAAAGATAGCATACAATATTATTATAGCGATAATACAGCGTATGCGCAAGTGAAAACAAAAAACGGAGAGCAAAAGCTCCCCGTTTTTGTTCGGTTGTAATGTTAGAATTAAACCTTCTCTGCGATCTTGGCAGCCTTGCCTACGCGACCGCGCAGGTAGTACAGCTTAGCACGGCGAACCTTACCGCTGCGAACAACCTCGAACTTAGCAACGTTCGGAGAATGTACCGGGAAGGTCTTCTCTACGCCTACGCCGTAAGAAATGCGGCGAACGGTTACGGTCTGGTTTACGCCAGCGTGCTTCTTAGCAATGATGATGCCTTCGAATACCTGAATACGCTCGCGGTTGCCCTCCTTGATCTTTGCGTGTACCTTAACGGTATCGCCGATCTTCAGAGTGGGCAGATCGCTCTTGAGCTGCTGCTCGGACAGGACTTTAACGAGATCCATTTTTTAGTCTTCCTTTCGTCTTAGACATTCTTGCCGCATCGTAAACCCATAAATGAGCAGAGGAATGCCCGTGTTCATTGTTACTCGACTATAATATCATATCATGTAGCGGATTGCAAGTGTTTTTTCAATCCTGCACAGATTTTTGTCTCATTCGCTCGACAGACTCGGCGCGAACGGTCTCGGTCTGCGCCTGCGCCTTCTCGTTGTCATAAAGGCCGATGACAACGTAATCTCCCACCTGCAGGTCCTCAAAGCCGATTTCCTGCGTTTTGCCGGTATCGGAATTGTAAGCAGAAAGCGCTGCTTTCGAGCAGTCTGCCGTGCCATGCTCACCGAATACGGTCGTCTCTCCCGCATCCCGCACAGTGATTGTTTGATTTCGGCTGTCTGTGGACACAATTTCTGCGTCGGCAAGCAATCTAATCGGCTTTTGCTGACCGCAAGCGCATAAAAGCAGACAAATCCCCAATCCCGCAACATAAGAATTTTTTCGCATTTTATCGCCATCTTGCATAATTTTTATCGAAAATTGCTTGCAATTCTTATTCACTTTTATTATACTGAAAATGCTACCCGATGTAAAGGAGTGTTTTTTCATGTGGGCATACGAAAGCGTATTTTATCAGATCTATCCCATCGGCTTCTGCGGTGCGCCGCGCGTAAACGACGGCGTGACTGTTCCGCGCATCCGCAAGGTCAGCGACTGGGCGGAGCATATTGCATCTCTCGGCTGCAATGCCGTGTACTTCTCCCCGATTTTTGAGTCCGACAGCCACGGCTACGACACCCGCGATTTTCGCCGCGTGGACTGCCGTCTCGGCACCAACGAGGATTTCGCCGCCGTCTGCAAAACGCTGCACGAGCACGGCATCAAAGTTGTGCTGGATGGCGTATTCAATCACGTCGGACGAGGTTTCTGGGCGTTCAAGGATGTGCAGGCGAAAAAGTGGGATTCCCCCTACAAGGACTGGTTCCACATCTCCTTTGACGGCAATTCAAACTACAATGACGGCTTCTGGTACGAGGGCTGGGAAGGTCATTTTGAGCTGGTAAAGCTCAATCTGCGCCATCCGGATGTGCAGCACCACATTTTCGAGTGTATCCGGCAGTGGAAGGACGAATTCGGCATTGACGGTCTGCGGCTGGATGTGGCGTACTGTCTCGACAAAGATTTCATCCGTGCGCTGCGCGGCTTCTGCGACTCGCTCTCGCCCGACTTTTTCCTCGTCGGCGAGCTGCTCCACGGCGATTACAACCAGTTTGTCGGAGACGGCATGCTGCACTCCTGCACGAATTACGAGTGCTACAAGGGTCTGTATTCCTCGATGAACAGCTACAACCTGTTCGAGATCACGCATTCGCTGCTGCGCCAGTTCGGTCCGGAAAACTGGACGCTGTATAAAGGCAAGCACCTGCTTTCGTTTGTGGATAACCACGACGTCACGCGCGTTGCGTCCATCCTGCAGAATCCGGCGCATCTGCCGCTGATCTACGCGCTGCTGTTCGGCATGCCCGGCATTCCGTGCATCTACTACGGCAGCGAATGGGGCGCCGAGGGCAAAAAGCAGGACGGCGATGACGCTCTGCGCCCCTCGTTCGAGCAGCCGATCGCGAACGACCTGACCGCCCGTATCACCGCAATGGCGAAGGCGCACCGTGAAAGCCGTGCGCTCTGCTACGGCGGCTTCAAGCAGCTTGTGCTCACCAACAAGCAGTGCATCTGGGAGCGCGAGACAGACGACGAACGAGTGCTCGTTGCCGTAAATATCGACGAGCAGCCGTACCACGCACACTTTGACGCGCGCTGCGGCCGTGCTGTGGACCTCATTACCGGAGAAATGCACGACTTCGGCGGCGGAAGTGAATTGCCGCCGTACTCGGCTTACTTCTGGAAGTGTGAGTGCTGAGCGTGCCCGTAAGCTAGAGAAAACCCTCCGTATGGTTTCATACGGAGGGTTTTAATGTCTTTATGCCGGATCATATCCCGGCAGTTCGCTCTGATCGGCAGGTTCTGCCACAAGCTCTTGATTCAAGTCATTCCAGCAGGCGCCGATATCCGCACGTGTGAAATAGCGAAATCCGCCTGTCCGCGAAGCCAGATAGCCGTTTTTCACGCCGCTGCAGACATAGAGCAGTTCATAGTCGGTCCCGTCCGAAAGCTGAAACCGAAAACTGGTCACATCTCCTCCGTCACCGCTATCATCTATCGTCTTATCTTTGAGCGACAGACCTTCCAGCCGCTCGTACAGCGCTTTGATATCATCTTTTTCTGTAACGATTTTCTTCTCTGCCGCTATAGGAACGCCCTCGAAATGATACATTACAGCACTTTCCACATCATCGGCTGTAAACGGCAAGTCCAGCTTGACCGTTTTTCCACTGCAGCCGATCAATCCCGTCATGAAAATCAGTAAAACGATAAAGCCTGCTGCCTTTTTCATTTCATCACGCTCCTTTACAAGAAGTTACTTTCGCTTTACATAGTCGATAACGAGGGCATAAGTCGTGCCGTCCGCCAGATCGGCGCTGAATACGACAGCCGTACCATCCTTGCGGTAACGCTCGAGCGCGGACTTTTTCAGCGTCAGTGTCTGACCGCTGATCGTGTAATCGCTGCCTGCGTTGAGTGCTTCGATCACGCCGTTGTTCTGCACGGTCACCGTACGCACGCTTGTGCGCGTCAGCGGCAGCGTGAACTTCGGTTCGCTCGGTGAAAACGTGTTGTACTCCTCGACCGCCCAGCTTTCGCCGGTCGGTGCGGAATCGCTCACGGTCAGGGTGAACACCTCGGTCTTGCCGTTTTTCAGTTCAACGCTGATGGTGTAGCTGCCCGCTCGAAGCTGCGCCAGTACACCGCGCGGCAGGATGAGCGAACGCGTCGAAGAATCGAACGTGTAGTCGATGCTCGACAGACCGAGCACCACATCCCGGATATCCTCCGAGGTATTGGCGCCGCTCAGACGCATGCGTACATCTGCGTAGTTCTCCGACTTGTAATAGCGGTCAAAAGACGCATTCTGCACATTTTCGCTCACCGAAGAATCGGTAACAGCAATGGCGATTGCCGCCGTTTTGCCGTCCGAGAGCGTCAGCGTCAGCTTGTAGTTACCGCGCGGCAGCCTGCCCAGCCAATCCGCGCTGATGGCGGCGCCGGTCGAGGTCTGCGTATAGTCCGTGCCTGCGGTGAGGACTGCACCGTTACTCTCGATTTTCTCAATTTTCAGACCGTTCGGCACGGTGACCGCAACATTTTTGCCCAGTGCAGAGAGGTTATTCAGGTCGACCGTTATGCTTTCCGGCGAAACAGCCGCCGTCACGCTGCCCGTGAGCGTCTGTCCGCCTGCGATGGCGGTCACGCCGTTTGCGATCGTGTAGCCGGAGACCCGCACGCTGCTGGCAAAGCTCACGCCGCTGCTCTTGATCTCCGCCTGATAAATCGTGCCGTAGCCGGTGACAGACGCAGGCTTGCTGGCGGTCATGCGGTAGACCGACGCATTCGCAGTGATGGAAACCGTGGATTCGGTATTCAGCTCCAGATGATTGATATCCGCATCCAGCGTCAGCGAAACCTTCTTATCTCCGTTTATTTTTACATCCGCAAAGCCCTCATAGCCTGGGGTGGTCAGCTTTTTCTCGTAGAGCACTGCTGTGCTGCGGACCTCCGTGTTCGGAAAACGAGCGGCGCCTGCCGCAGTAACCTGCAGCAGGCGACCCATAGGCGAGGACACAACGATGTGGTCGCTCATTGTATTCGTCATTGTTACCGTGCCGCCGGCTACGATGATCGTACCCTTGACGTACACGTCATTCAGCTGTACCGCATCCGAGGCCAGACCTTCGGTCAGGTACAGATCGCCGTCGATCGTCGCATCGGACAGCGTGCAGCTTTCCGAGATGGTGACGTTCGCGGTATCGCTCTTGAGGTCGGAGCCGGTATACGCTTTTCCTGCCGTCGAGAGCGAGGTTCCAAGATAATAGTACAGGATCTTCGCCAGCTCTGCGCGGGTGATGACCTTGGTCGGCTTGAAGGTGTTATCCTTGTAGCCGGTGATGATGCCCTTGTCCACAGCCGCCTTGACGTAGCCTGCCGACCACGTTGCAACCTTCGCCTTATCCTTAAACGACAGGTTTGCCGGTTTTACATTACCCGGATCGGCCTTGTACAGCCGTCCGAGGATAACCGCCGCCTGCTCACGGGTGACATAACCCTCCGGATTCATCCTGCCGTTGCCGGTGCCGTTGATGTAGCCGTACTTCTCGGCAATGCGCACCGTGTCGTAGTACCACGAGTTGGACTGCACATCGCTGTACGAAATGCTTGCCTTCTCTGTGAAGTGAAACGCGCGGTTGACATAGCGCATGAACTCCGCACGAGTGACCTTGCGCTCCGGCTCGTACTTGCCGGTGGTCGCACTCGGATTGATGATGCCCTCCTCATCCAGATATTCGATAAAGTTTTTGCTCCAGTGTCCGTCCAGATCGGAGGCAAATGCTGCCGGTATCATCGTTGCCAGCATCGCCGCACACAGGAATGCAGATAATAAACGTTTTTTCATAAGATACACCTCGTATGTGGGTTACAGGCAATACCAAATGATTGAACAAGAGCGATTTACGAGCAAATTTTGCGTACTGATTAGGCGTGGTTTTGCAGCAATACGAGGTATTGCAAAAAATCACAACGACATCAGGACACAAAATTTCCGTAAAGCGCCGCAGCTTTAATCGTTTGGTATTGCCTAAAGTATAACATAGACAAACCCGCTTGACAACAGGCTTTGCCGGACACATTCTGCCAATGTTTACGCATTGCGGACATATTCGAGAAAAATTCGTCCTTTACGGCTTGTACCGCCGAACGCCTCCACGCGCGCACGGCCGACGCCGCGCACAGTCAGACGGTCGCCTTCTGTAATCTGGTGCTCCGGCTTCATGCAGGGCGCGTTGTTGACGAACACCAGGCCCTTCTCGATCCGCGCCTGTGCGTCCTTGCGCGGCAGGCCAAAAATCAGAGCGGCTACACTGTCCAGACGCGGCGACGCCACCGAACCGGTCCCCCGTTTTTCCTCGACTGCCGCGTGCTTCAGGTCACTGAGATCCTCGCGCGTCAGCGAAAGCTGCTTGCGGCCCGCTTTGGCGAAGTGCATGAGGATGAACTCCGCCATGTCCTCGAGCACGATGATGTCTGCGCCTTCCTCGTGCACGAGAATGTCACCGACCACCGAACGGTCGATCTGCAGTCCCATCAGCGAACCGAGGTAGTCGCGGTGCGTGAGCGTGTCCTCCCTGCGCTTGCGGGCGCGCAGCAGCGCCAGCGGCGCGGACATCTTCGCGCTCTCGGCATCCATGTAATCCGGATAAAACAGATAGATCCCGCGTTCCGCGTCCTCATAGCCGCCCCAGAACAGTGCATGACCGGTCCCTCCGGCAAGGCGCACCGCATCCGTGCACAGCGCCCGCTGCTTGAGGTCGAGGAACTTGGTATGGGTCAGATAACCGCGCTGCTCACACGTCTGCTCCTTGTCAAGCAGTCCTGCCAGCAGCAGCTTATCGTCGCCGCTGTGTGCAAGCGCGGTCAGTATCTCTTGCTTGGTCTTCAAGGTATTTTCCTCCATTGCGGCATGGATTTTCCGTTATGCCGCCCATTGTTTTGCATGATAGTATTGTACTATCTTCTTTTTTCGTTTACAATAGAGATTAGCATTTTAATGATGGAGATGATCAAATTGACCGTGAAGGACGCCGTTTTGCAGGCACTCGAACAGGCACGAGGCACCCGCCTTTCCGGCGGACGGCTCGCCGAGCAGCTTGGCGTATCTCGTGCGGCGGTGCACAAGGCGATCGCCGCACTGCGCGAGAGCGGCCTTGCCATTGACGCCGTGACCGGAGAAGGCTATCGCTTGGCCTCGGATGACGACAGCCTGACCGCCGCAGGCATTGACGCACTGCTCGATACCGCGGTCATCGGACGCGAAATCCTGGTCGAGCCGTCGCTCACCTCGTCCAACACAACGATGAAGGAGCAGTATCTCAGCAGAAAGCACGGCTTCACGCTGTTTGCCGAGGAGCAGACCGGCGGGCGTGGACGGCTCGGACGCACGTTCGTCTCCCCTGCCGACACCGGCGTGTACATGACCATTCTGCTGCATCCGACACTGCCGCTGTCGCACCTGTCGTTCGTTACCATTTCGGCGGCGATCGCGGTCGTGCGCGCCATTGAGCAGACAGCTGGCTTCACGCCGCAAATCAAATGGGTGAACGATGTGCTGATGAACGGACGCAAGCTGTGCGGCATCCTCACGGAAGCGACGATCGAGGGTGAAACCGGCACGGTAAGCTCGCTTGTGGTCGGCATCGGCATCAATCTGCAGCCCAATCCGGCGTGGCCCGAGGAAGTACAGGCGGTCGCGGGTGCCATCAGTGACTTCGGCAAGCCGCCCCGCAGAGCCGAACTGGCCGCCGCTGTCCTCAACCACTTCGAGGATGTGTACATGCTGCTCGAGCAGGGCAAGGAACCCGAGCTGCTCGAGCAGTACCGCGAACGGCTGTGCTGCATTAACCGTCCGGTAACGGTCAGCAGTCCGGCAGGCCGCTACGAAGCCGAGTGCGTCGGACTGGACGAGGATGCACATCTGCTGGTCAAAACCGCGGACGGACAGGTGAATGCCCTGTCCTCGGGCGAGATCAGCATTCGACTGTAAACCGCATTTTTATACATTATATATAAGGAGATATTTCTATGTTTCAAACCGCTGCAGGCGTGACCGTTCCGTTCCCCGAAAAGCTGTCCGAGCAGTACGAGCTGGACGGCAACACCATCACCGCAAACCTCAGCTTTGAGAAGCTGAGCGACTTTGTTCATTCGTTCTACGCCGAGCTGGACGAGCCGCTGTTCCTCGCCATCCATCCGGATGCAGAAAGCGATGAGGTCTGGTATCTGGACGGCATGACAAAAAAGCAGCTGACCATGATTTTAGACGGCTACGGCGAGCTGCTGTATCAGGACGGGCTTTCGGCATTCGCCATTGGTTCTCTGACCACCGAGGAGGAGCTTTTCGTACAGAAGTACAAGGTTCTGTCCATTTACAGCGAGACCGCAAAGCGTTTCGTTCCCCTGCTGAAAAAGTACGGCATGGAGCCGACCGGACATCTTGTCACAGCATGGGATACGTTCTCCGAAGAAAAGCCCGGCGCCGCAGAGCGCCTCGAGATCGCCGGTCAGACCGTGCCGGATATGATCAAAGAGCTGTGCAAGATCGGCATGTATAAAGGTTAATTACAGGGCTTATATGAAAAAAGACACCGAAAAAAATCGGTGTCTTTTCTTATCTGGCTTACATTTAGATTTCCATGATGATCGGCAGGACCATCGGACTGCGCTTGGTCTTCTTGAACAGGTAATCACTGACATCGCCCTTGATGGCGGATTTCAGGCTGTTCCAGTCACGCAGATTCTCTACCGAGCAGCGGTCGAGCGCCATCTGCGAAATGGTACGCAGCTCCTCCATGAGAGCCTCGGCTTCCTTGACGTAAACGAAACCGCGCGATACGATATCCGGACCCGCAATGACAACGCCGGTCGTTGCGTCCACGGTTACTACGATAACCAGCAGACCGTCCTCGGACAGATGCTTGCGGTCACGCAGAACGGCAGTGCCGACATCACCGATGCCCAGACCGTCTACCAGCAGACGGCCGGCCGGCACGGAATTGCCCAGACGAGCCGAATTTTCGCTGATCTCGATCGGACGGCCGATCTCACTGACGAGAATGTTCTTCGGGTTGACACCCATCTCGCGTGCCAGACCGGCATGCTGCACGAGCATGCGGTACTCGCCGTGTACGGGAATGAAGTACTTCGGCTTGCACAGACCGAGCATCAGCTTAAGATCCTCCTGGCAGGCATGGCCGGAAACATGGATGGCTGCCGAACGGTCGTAAATAACCTCAGCGCCCTGCTTGTACAGCTCGTTGACCATGTTGTTGATCGACTTCTCGTTGCCCGGGATAGCAGACGCTGCGATCAGGATACGGTCGCCGGAATTGACCTCCACCTGCTTGTGGCTGCCGTACGCCATACGGTACAGCGCGGACATGGTCTCACCCTGAGAGCCGGTGGATACGATGATCAGCTGGCTGCGCGCGTAGCGCTTGATCTCGGAAATGTCGATCATGACCTTGCCGGAATCCTTCAGATAACCCAGCTCCATCGAAACCTTGGAGATCTTCTCCATGCTTCGGCCGCAGACAGCTACCTTGCGTCCTGCCTTGGCGGCAATGTCGAGAATCTGCTGCAGACGCGATACATTGGACGCGAACGTTGCAATGATGATGCGCTGGTCGCTCTCCATGATAAATTTCTCAAGCGATTTGCCGACGATCTTCTCACTCGGCGTGTAGCCGGACGCTCGACGTTGGTCGAGTCGCTCATCAGCGCAAGCAGTCCCTTCTTGCCCAGCTCACCGATGCGGACAAGGTCGATCATCTCACCGGAAACCGGCGTCAGGTCGATCTTGAAGTCGCCCGTGTGCAGAATGGTGCCCAGCGGCGTGGTGATCGCCAGCGCAACCGAATCCGCAATGGAGTGGTTGGTGTGGATAAACTCGATCTTGAAACAGCCGAGTTTAATCGTATCACCGGCGCGCACGCGGTTCATCTTGACCTTCTGGGGCATCTTGTGCTCGGACAGCTTGGTCTCGATGATGCCGCAGGTCAGTCGGGTCGCGTAGATCGGTGCGTTGCACTCGCGCAGAACATACGGAATAGCGCCGATATGGTCCTCATGTCCGTGGGTGATCACATAGCCGCGCAGCTTGTTCAGGTTGCGCTTGAGGTACGTTGTATCCGGAATGACCAGGTCAACACCCAGCATGTCGTCATCCGGAAAGGCAACGCCGCAGTCGATAACTACGATGTCATTGCCGTACTCGATCACCGTCATGTTCTTACCGATCTCGTTCAGACCGCCGAGCGGTATGATCTTCAGTTTTTCCTTCATAATAGTATTATCACTTTCCTTTATCTGATTGTTGTTTATTATATGTACGCGGATGTCGTTTCCGCTTTTCTGAAAAGGCAGACCATGCGATCCCGTCTGTCTTTATCCACATGTGAAGGATGCGGCCCGTTTTCGCTGCAAATGGCACAGCGCATTCCCGCACGGACTGCAAACACTTATTTTTAATATACCACAGCTCAGCAGAATTGTAAAGAGCCAGTCACCAAAGCGCTCTGTACGGCTTCGTCGAAACAGCCAATTTACCTATATACTATTTATGCACAGTGTCCCGCTGTTTTACCCATTCTGCGTGTCCTGCATAATGGCCGGTCAAACCGGGCAGACTTCCCTTTCGGTCCCTGCGGTTTGTAACAAAGCCGCCGATGTGCGTTTTACACGGCTAACCGTAAAAAACCGTTTTTTCGCCCAATTATGCCATACAGATTAACGAAATCCAACGACGAACTCTGTTAAATGTGCACAAAATTCTATGAAACCGTTTGACAAATCGGAGAGGATGCAGTATGATTGGTTACAGTTCGGAAACAGAACGTAAACAAAACAGTAACAACCCAGAAAACAACATCGGTTTTTCCGGTGGCGCGGGAAGTGTTCCCGCTGCGTTTTCACCTGACTTTTAGGAGCGTAACACAAATGTCTATTTCTCTGCGTAAGCATGCTGCCATGTTCCTCGCGGCAACCTTCACGGTAGGCTCGATGGCAACCTTCGGCGCTGCTGCACTGGAGCAGCCGACTGCGGTACTCTCTTCCACTCTGAACCATTCTGTCGGCACGGTGCTCACCTCTGCCGAAATCTCCAATGCACAGCAGGCTATGGTGAAGGCAAAGGCTTCCGCACTCAAGGCACAGCAGGATGCTGCCAAGAAGGCGCAGGAGGAAGCTGCTAAGAAGGCTAAGGCTGAGGCTGCCAAAAAGGCCGCTGAAGAAGCAGCTAAGAAGGAAGCCGAGATCAAGGCCGCTGCAACCCAGGCCGCTTACAACCAGCTGGTCGCAAGTGCAGCCACCGCCCGTCCGGTAGCTTACTCCACAACGTATCTGGCAAGCGATGCCATCAAGCAAATGCCACTGCGCTTGGCAATTATAAACTGACCTTCTACGATCCGTGCGTTGAATGCAACGGCAACAATCTGGCACTGACCGCTACCGGCACCACCCTGACCGAAGGCCGCACGATCGCAGTTGACCCGTCCGTCATTCCGCTCGGCAGCCGCGTATTCATCGAGGGCTACGGCGTGTTCATCGCTGAGGACACCGGCGGAGCGATCAAGGGCAACAAAATCGACATTGCAGTAAGCACCCACGAGCGTGCAAACGAGCTTGGCGTGCAGTACGCAAATGTATATCTGCTGAAGTAAATTTTTGAAGAGCTGTGCGAAAGCACGGCTCTTTTTTTTTGCCAGTTTGAACAGTTTGGAGACCGAGGACAGGTACGTCCTCGGTTTTCGTTTTGTATTTCGCGTCAGAATCGCGTGTACGATGGTTTGGGCGAGTCTGTTCAAAACTATACGCCGAATTTGCAGGAGCGATTGTGCGGCGTTTGAGCGGGTTTTCATTATCATTCCAGAAATTAGGGTTTTCGCTTGCGAAGCGAGAGAATCCTGCCTCCCCGGCAGGCACAAGAAGAAGAGAACCAAGGTTCCCTCCTTCCTATTCAGCACAGCGAAAATCAGAGAACGGTGAATTGCCCGAAGGACAAGAGAGAGTCCTCCAGAGGATACCTGTGCCGCGCAACTCGTTGGTCTGGTGGCACAAGGGAGACCACCGGCCTCCCCTGCGATTACACATCTGCAAATGGTAAAAAAACAGCCACAGACACCCTGCGGCTGTTTTGATTCAATTACGCGCTCTCGCGCTCCTCCTGCACCTTGGCGATGCCATGCTGGATCGGCTTCCACTCGACCTTGCCGACCAGAGCGGCGATCGAAATCGGAACATAGGTGAGCATGAAGAACGGGAAGGTAAAGGTATACAGCACCTTTTTCCACGCCGGACCTGCGATGCGCTTCCACTCGGCGATCATCGTCACCGCGCCGAAGGCAAACAGGCTGAACGTAATGCCGCGCACGGTCAGCAACAGAATACGGCCGAGCATGCGCATAACGCGGTATGTAATGTATGCCGGCTGTGCGAAGCTGGTCACGCACAGGAGTACGGCCAGCAGCAGCGAGCCGATGGTAACAAGGTTGCACGGTGCAACCGTCATCAGCATATCATAGCAGGACATGCCCGCCTTGCCGCCGCGCGTACAGCCGCGCAGCAGTGCGCCGGTATACTTTGCGTCCACCTGATAGAAGCCCTTGCTCCAGCGCAGACGCTGATCCCACGACTGACGGAAATGCTCCGGCTGCTCATCGTAGATGATGGCATTGCCGCAGTAGCCGATCTTACGGCCGCGGACCGCACTGGCGATGGAGAACTCGATATCCTCGGTCAGCAGATGATAATTCCAGCCGCCTTCCTCGCGGAGCACATCAGCCGAAATCAGAAAACCGGTGCCGGAAACCGCACAGTTGACGCCCAGACGGGTTCTCGGGCGGTTCAGGAAGCGCGACTCACGCAGGAACCACAGTGCATAGCCTGCGGAGATCCAGTTCGCGCAGAAGTTCTGCGAATTGCGGTAGCTGGTCAATGCAGAATACTCGCCGGTATCGTACATCTTGTTCATCTCACGGACGAACTGCGGATCTACGATGTTGTCCGCATCGAATACGAAAAACGCATCGTACGCATCCTCACCCTGCTCCTCAAAAATATGCTTGAACAGATAATCCAGCGCGTAGCCCTTGCCGACCTGCACCTTATTAAATCGCTCGTACACGATCGCACCGGCACTGCGCGCTACCTCAGCGGTATTGTCCGTGCAGTTATCTGCAACAACAATAACATCGAGCAGCTCCGACGGATAATCCTGCTCCTTCAAGGTGCGGATCAGTCTGCCGATAACGGCGGACTCATTGCGTGCCGAAATGATCGCCGCGTAACGGTGCAGCTCTGCATTTTCTACACCGCCGCGCTGCTTGCCCCACAAGCCAACCAGAAGGTAAAAGATCTGGTACGCATACGCCGCAGTAAAGAAAATGAACAGCACCCACTGCATGCTCTCCAAAAACCGAAGCATAAAAATTCCTCGTTTCTTCTCCTGATTTATTTCTCTATACTTTAGATATTGTGGCGGTTGTTTCAACCCTTGTACTATAATAGCACTATTAACGCATTATGCAACACATTTTTAACCGGATTTCACAAAATTTTTAATTTTTCACTGTTCGCACAAAATTTTTGTGCTTTCATGCGTTTTTTTCATGCCACTTTGCCCTGTCTTTCCGTAAAAAAACAGTGAACTGAGAGACGCATTCGTTCCGCACCGCTGACGCTCTTTCACTTTTCCCTGCTGTTTGCCTGGATAAATCCGGGTTTTCTCTATAACATCATCAATTTCGTATACATTTCATAAAGGAAAGGAGGGCATTTTCTCTCGCCGCTCTCCCCTGCATATACAGCAAAACGGCTGCCGCATTGCGACAGCCGCCGGTATTTGATTATTAAGGCAACACCGCACAATTAAAGCTGCGGCGCTTTGCGGAAATTTTGTGTCCTGACTTTGTTGCGATTTCACAGTAATACATTAAGTATTACTGCAAAACCGCGCCTCGTTAGTACACAAAATTTGCTCGCAAATCGCTCTTGTTCAATTATGCGGTATTGCCTTAACCGTTTACCTGCTTTGCCAGCTCGTCAGCCAGCGCTTCGAGTGCGCCGAGCTGGTTCTCTGCCAGGGCAGACTTGATGGAGATCGGGTTCTCGAGGATGGTCATGTTCTTCATGCCCTCGAGCATGCCGATCATCTGCTTGCCCGCAGTAGCGGCCCAGGTGCCGTTGTCAATGACGGCAACCGTGCGGTTCTGCAGGTTAAGCGCCTTGATGTCGGACAGATATGCCTCCATCTTCGGCTGAATGCCGCTGTTGTAGGTCGGCGCGGCGAGCACCAGATGGCTGCACCGGAAGCTCTCGGCTACCAGCTCGGAAACGTCGGTTTCGGAAACATCGTACATCGCGATATTCTTCACACCCTTGTCAGCCAGCATACCTGCGAGCACGTTTGCGGCGTTCTCAGTGTTGCCGTACATGGTCGCGTAGGCGATCATGACCGTCTTGTCCTCCGGCTCGTAGGTGCTCCACTTCTGGTACTTCTCCAGCAGCAGGCCGAGATCCTTGCGCCAGATCGGACCATGCAGCGGGCAGATCATCTCAATATCGAGCGATGCCGCCTTCTTGAGCAGCGCCTGCACCTGTACGCCGTACTTGCCGACAATGTTAGTGTAGTAGCGGCGGGCATCGTTCATCCAGACCGTGTCGAACGTAATCTCGTCATTAAAAATGTTGCCTGCCAGTGCACCGAACGTGCCGAACGCATCAGCAGAGAACAGGATCTTGTTCTTCTCGTCGTAGGTGACCATGACCTCCGGCCAGTGCACCATCGGCGCCATGACAAAATGCAGGGTATGCTCGCCCGTGGACAGCTTGTCGCCTTCCTTGACGACCAGCGCACGCGCGGCAACGTCCGTTCCGTAGAACTGGGCATACATGCCGACCGCCTTGGCACTGCATACCATCTTCGCCTCCGGATAGCGGCGCAGCATGTCGTCGATCATCGCACAGTGATCCGGCTCCATATGCTGAACGACCATGTAGTCCAGCGGACGGCCGTTCAGCGCGTGAACGACGTTTTCGATATACTGACGGCTGATGGACTCGTCCGCCGTGTCAAACAGCACGGTTTTCTCATCCAGCAGCACATAGCTGTTATAGGATACCCCCTTGGGGATCGGGAACAAATTTTCAAAGCGGCTCAGGCGGCGGTCGCTGCCGCCAACATAAATGAGATCATCCTTGACCTTTCTGGTACTGTGCATCGCACGACACCTCCGTATAAATATCTATATTGAATTGTAGCATATTTTTGTGCATTCGTCCAGTGGTAGGGTTAGTCTCGGCATACAAAAAACGACCGATGAAACAGCCGGTTTTTGACGGGATACAGGTTTCGATCGATTGCAGCAGCGGGCAGGTACCGAGCACCATGAACAACAGGCTGATCAGCCGGCCGACAATCTCGCCGGGAGTTTGCCGTTCATCGGTCCGTGCAGTATATCGATCGAGCGTTTTGTCTTTGCCATGTGCATTCTCCGTTTCGTTTTTTTGTCTACTTCTATTGCAGCACGGTTTTATTGATGAGAAAAGCACATGTTTCTCATGTTTTGCATTGCAATTCTGCATATATATTGTTTTGTCTAAAAAAAGAAAAAGTGCAGAAAACTTGCGTTTTCTGCACTTCGAAAGCACAAATATTGATTAGCGCTTGGAGAACTGCGGTGCGCGACGAGCTGCCTTCAGGCCGTACTCACCTGATCCTGATCCGAAAAGTCCAGTATTCATGCGGGTTTTCGGGCTTCCCTCTCTCAGTAAACCCATAGGTAAACCCACGAAATCGGGGAATTTTTGGTGCAATTTAACGCAGCCCGAATGCTGCATTCACAACGCTGCTCAATTCCTCAGGTTTATTATACTTGACTTTCGCATAGATGTCCATAGTCGTTTTGCTGTTCTCATGGCCTGCCAGATACTGCACCGTCTTAGGATCAACACCTTTGTAAATCAGATTGGTGATGTAGGTGTGTCGCAGCATGTGCGGAGTCACCTAGAAGTCCATCGCATACACCAGTTTGGGATTGTTCGGCTGATGCTCACCAAGCCTTGGCTTTATTCTATGCTTCCTCGTTCGACAAAATATTCTACAATGATATCGAATTTGCTCGAATGGGAAGGGTAACCCCTGCCTTGCCGAGCATCTCCTGCATCTGGACAAGTGGCAACTCCAACATCCAGAAATTGTAGTCCTAAAATACGCAGTCAAACATATTGGGCAACAGTAAAAGTGGTTTTGATTTTCGCGGTAGCTGCGTTCATTGAAAACTTGCAATTTGCGAACAACTCGCATATTGACTTTCTTGCTTTCTTGGATTATAATATTTGCGAATGAACTGCAAATTGGAGGTGCGGTGACTTGCATAGCTACAGCACGCGGCAGCGAAAGGTTCTGCTTGCCTATTTGAGCCAGCACCCGGACGAGCTGTTGTCCGCACGGCAAATTGCGGACGCTTTGGCAGATAAAAAAATCAGCCTGAGCGCCGTATATCGAAACCTTGCACAGTTAGAGACAGAGGAAAAAGTGCGTCGGAGCAGTAAGAGCGGCACGCGCGAGGTCTACTATCAATACCTTGATGCCGAAAGCTGCAAAGGTGCGCTGCACATGAGCTGTATCAAATGCGGCAAGACCTTTCACATGGCAGCTGGTAACGCAGCTTTGCTCGCAAAGCTTTTGGCGCAGAGCGAACAGTTTATGTTGGACACGACTGACACGATCCTCTATGGAACTTGTTCGGACTGCAAGGGAAAATAACGATTGGAAAGGAGGACAGACCATGACAAAGAAATTTCGTTTTATGACGGGCTTGCTGGCCGTAGTGCTGGCCTTTGTTATGCTGTCCTCTCTTGCCTATATCGCAGCGGAATCCGACCATGACTGTACTGGCGTGGACTGCGCCATCTGCCATCAGATCAACGTCTGCGAAAACCTGCTCAAAAGCATTGGGCTTGCCGGCTCCGCCGCAGCTACTGTAACGGCGATTCTATATATTCTGTGCCGGATCATTCCCTCCTGTACAGAGGTTGCCCGCACCTTTACGCTGGTTTCTCTCAAGGTCAAACTTTCAAATTAAAAATAAGAACTTTTTACAAGGGTGTAGTCTATCTGTTTTCGGATAGACTTTTGCGGCGTTGCTGTTACCCTTGTATTTTTGCGCCCATTTTTAAGTTCTTATCATGATTTGGAGGTAACAAACCCTATGAAAAAAATAACTGCGCTGCTGCTTGCGCTTTTGATGCTCGTCGGCGCTCTTGCCGGCTGCGGAAAGCAGAACGATACCAACAAAACCGACAAACTGAGCATTGTCACCACCATTTTCCCCGAATATGACTGGGTGCGTGAGATTTTAGGTGACAAAGCCGATAACACCGAAGTCACGATGCTGCTTGATAACGGCGTTGACCTGCACAGCTATCAGCCACTGCCGATGACATTGTCAAAATCTCCAACTGCGACCTGTTCATCTATGTGGGCGGCGAGTCCGACGGCTGGGTGGACGATGCTCTGAAAAATGCCACCAACAAGAACATGAAGGTCATCAACCTGCTGGATGTCCTTGGCGACAGCGTCAAGACCGAAGAAGTGGTCGAGGGTATGCAGGAAACAGAGCACGATCACGACCATGACCACAGCAAGGAAGTCTCCACCTTTGAAGATGACGAGGTTCAGGACAGAAGCCTGTCTGATTGGGCGGGCGACTGGCAGTCTGCCTATCCCTTTGTGCTGGACGGAACGCTGGATGATGCGTTTGCAGCGATGGCAGAGAAAGGCGAAATGACCGCCGAAGAATACAAGAACTACTATCAGAACGGCTACAAAACGGACATTACCAACATTGATATTGAGGGTGACCACATCGAGTTCACCTACGAAGATAGCAAGAAGGTCGGCTCTAACTACAAGTATGTCGGCTATTACATTCAGAACTGGTCTACCGGCACGAAGGCGGCCATGTATCGCTTTGAGGCGGAGGACAAGGATTCCGGCGCGCCGGTCTACATTGAGTTCAATGACCACATGATCGAACCGGCCGCCGCCGAACACTTCCACATCCGGATGAGCAACGAGAGCTTCGACGCGATCGTCGATCCCGAAAACTCCTGGCCTACCTTCTTCCCGGCTGATATGACCGGCGAAGAGATCTGCGAACACATGGAAGGGCATGACCACGACGAGGACGAAGACCACGAGCATGAGGAAGAAAAGGACGAGCACGTTTGGCTTTCTCTGAAAAACGCGGAGGTTCTTGTAAATGCCATTTCCAAGTCCTTGCAGGAGCTGGACCCCGACAATAAGGACATCTACGCTACCAACGCCGCTGCCTATATCGAAAAGCTCTCTGCGCTGGACGGCGAATATCAGGCTGCCGTGGACGCTGCGACCTATAAGACCGTTCTGTTCGGCGACCGTTTCCCGTTCCGCTATCTGGTGGACGATTACGGTCTGAGCTACTATGCCGCTTTTGTGGGCTGCTCCGCCGAAACGGAAGCCAGCTTTGAGACCGTTTCGTTCCTTGCTAAGAAGGTGGATGAATCGAAACTGCCCTGCGTTCTGACCATTGAGGGCGCACAGCATAAAATTTCCGAAACCATTATCCAGAACACCGCTGAGAAAAATCAAAAGGTGCTGACCATGGATTCCATGCAGTCCACCACTTCTAAAGATGTGGCAAACGGTACGACCTACCTCTCCGTGATGGAGAAGAACCTGTCCGTGCTGAAAGAAGCATTGGGTTAAGGAGGTAGGTCTATGGCTCAGCTCACTTGTCAAAATCTCCGCGTCGGCTATGATGGGAAGTCCGTTCTGCAAGATCTCAGCTTTGAGGTCTTTGCAGGCGACTACCTCTGCATCGTAGGGGAAAACGGCTCTGGTAAGAGTACACTTATGAAAACGATCCTTGGCTTGCAGCCGCCCATCAGCGGCAGAATTTTGACAGGCGACGGGCTGAGGAAAAATGAGATCGGCTACCTGCCGCAGCAGACCGTCGTACAAAAGGATTTCCCTGCATCCGTGAGAGAGATCGTTCTCTCCGGGTGTCAGGGGCGCTGCGGCAGCCGCCCCTTTTATAACAAAGAAGAAAAACAGCTTGCCGAAGAAAACATTCGGAAAATGCAGATTGATAAGCTCTCAAAGCGATGTTATCGAGAGTTGTCCGGCGGGCAGCAACAGCGGGTATTGCTTGCCCGTGCGCTGTGCGCCACACAAAAAATGCTGCTCTTGGACGAGCCTGTTTCCGGGCTTGATCCCAAAGTGACAGCGGAAATGTATCGTCTGATCGACGAACTGCACCATCGGGACGGTATCACCATTATTATGATTTCTCACGATATTGCCGCCGCAGTCAAATACGCCAGCCATATTCTGCATATTGGCAACACCGTTTTCTTCGGAACAAAGGCAGAGTATCTCCAAAGCCCGCAAGGGCGGCTATTTGCCGCAGAGAAAGGCGGTGATGAACAATGACTGCAATCTTGGAAAAACTGACCCTCTATTGGGCGTACCCCTTTGTCCGCTATGCGCTGGTGGTCGGCGTGCTGATTGCGCTCTGTTCCTCTCTGCTGGGCGTAACGCTGGTGCTGAAACGGTTTTCCTTCATCGGTGACGGACTTTCTCATGTGGCGTTCGGAGCATGGCGGTTGCCGCTGTGCTACAAATCACCAACGAAATGCCGCTGGTCATGGTCATTACAATCATCAGCGCCGTGCTGCTTCTGCGTACCGGGCAGAACACGAAGATCAAGGGCGACGCCGCCATCGCCATGATCTCGGTGGGGGCACTTGCTATCGGCTATCTGCTGATGAATTTGTTCTCCACATCCTCTAACTTGTCCGGCGATGTGTGCAGTACGCTATTCGGCTCGACCTCTATTCTGATGCTGACGAAAAGCGAGGTCTGGCTGTGCGCGGTGCTGTCGGTGGCGGTCGTGGCGGTATTTGTTCTTTGCTACAACAAAATTTTCGCTGTGACCTTTGATGAAAACTTTGCAAAGGCTGTGGGGACAAAGGCCGATTTGTATAACTTACTGATTGCCATAACGGTCGCCGTTGTGATCGTGTTGGCAATGAACCTTGTCGGCTCACTGCTCATATCCGCCCTTGTTATTTTCCCGGCGCTGTCTGCCATGCGGGTCTACAAAAACTTCCGTGCGGTGACGATCTGTGCGGCCGTCCTTTCCGTCTGCTGCGCCGCACTGGGCATTCTGATCTCCATCCTAGCTGGAACGCCGGTCGGCTCGACCATTGTGGCTGTGGATATTTTTGCATTTCTGATTTTCTCAGGAATATCCCGATTGGGAGGTATCCGCACATGAAACAGGCTTTGTTTATTCTCGCCGTCGCGCTTTATCTGGTTTCCCTCTGCGCCTGCGGCGATCAGAAGATCCAGTCCAAATCGAAGCAGGGCAGCGCGACCCAGCAGGTCGTTCAGGAGCAGATGGCGAATGCCATAGGCGAAACAACCGCTCCGCCGACTGCAATTCCGGAGCAGCAGCCTGCTTCGGATAAAACTGCACCGAAAAAATCCGTTCCGGAACCGGAGCAGACGCAGCCCGCCGAAGCGCTTCCGGACTATGAACCGGCACAGGCCTCCGGCGAACCGGATGTCGATCTGACTACGCTCAGCAGCACGATGGTCTACTCCGAGATCTATAACATGATGTACGAGCCGGATCGGTATGTCGGAAAGCGCATCCAAATGAATGGGCAGTTTGCGGCCTATGGGAATCCGAACACCGGCGCGGTGTACACGGTCTGCATCATCATGGACGCGACTGCCTGCTGCTCGCAGGGGCTGGAATTCGTCCTCGCGGGCGAGCATAGCTATCCTGCCGACTATCCCGAACTGGGAACAGAAATCACGGTCGTTGGCACATTCCAGACCTACGAAGAAAACGGATATATGGACTGCCATCTGGTCGATGCAGAGATAACCAAGTAAGAAATCGTATCTTGCAAAAAATAGCAGCTTTCCACCGAAGCCGCATTTCTGCGCAACGGTTGACGAAAGCTGTCTGTTTTGCTATATTATGCCCGTCAGCACAGAATATATCCGATGCGTGGCTTCCTGCATCGAGCGAGCCGGGTGGTATTGAATAGCGCTTTACAATCACCCGGCGGTTATCGCCCTAAAATGCAACTTTTCTGCGAATACAAGCTGATTTTCAGTTTCCACAGTGTCGAACATACTCTGCATCGAAATACCCACCTATCGACTTTGCGGTTTTGTGGGATTTTTTGCACGACCGCAAATATACACACGCCCCAGCGAATGGTGTTCACCCCGCAGCAATTCACTGTTTCACAAAGGAACTGCACAAAAGCGATAACTATTTCACCTTTTTCACTGCCCTTGCTTTACAGAGACGAAAATTGGTGATTTTCGACCCTTAGATGTACAAAAACAGGCGGCACCCAGCTGAGTGCCGCTCAGCCTGTAGAAAAAGTCTGTCTTAGCAATCACGCCAAGGCAGGCTTTTTCGTTTGAAAAGGGAAAAATAGCAGCCAAGAAAAATAATCGGCCGCCAAAATCCTTCTCCACCTCTTCCTATGAGAAGGATTTTTGCGTTTCCATTTCCAAGCGGCCAGTTTTTTCAAATTCATGGCAGCAAATTTAAGCTTCACCCAGTTGGTAACCTGAGCCAAGCCTCTGTACTGCGTATAGCGCATACCGTGCTTTTCTTTTGCATCGGCAAACACACGCTCAATTTTTTGTTGTCTTAGCTTGTAGATATCCCTGTACGAAGGTGTGTGTCGTACATCCTCAGCCATCTCCACAAAGTGCTGCCAGATATGCCTTGTAACGTTTTTTTCGCACTTGGCATTTTGTGTACACATCGCTTTTGTTGGGCAGTCTGCACACAGATAAGAACGGCTTTTGTATTCGCGGTAGCCATCGCGGTTTGTGGTAGAATGAAGTCAGAACTCTGCCACTTTCAAAGATTCTTTTGCAGATCCAAGGGGTTTTGTAGGCGCTGTCGGCTGCAACGATTTTGTGTTCGGGGTAGTGCTGGCAAATATCATCATACAGAGAATCAAATGCTACGCTGTCGTGAATATTTCCTGGCGTAACATGTACACCTAAAATAAAGTTGTGCTTGTCACAAGCGGTATACGCTTCATAGGCAAAGACTTTCTTGTGTTCGCCCGAATACGCCGCATTCCGGGTCTGTAGTCGAAACAGTCTTTTCTACCATTTCCGATTCACCGGAGTTATCTCCACTGCCAGAATCATTCCCGTTGTTGTTTTCGTCGAAGGGCTTCTTTCCGTGCGCTTCTCTGTCCAAATATCCCTCGTCCGCAGCTGCCTTTAATACCCAGCGAAAAATACACTCTACCGATGCGGTATTAAAACGGTGTTTGAAGTTATAGCTCACCGTTGAAAAATGCGGAACCTGCTCGTTCAGCGGATATCCAATAAACCACCGATGCGCCATATTCATCCCAATCTCTTCCAGTGTTCGGTGCAGAGAACGAATGCCGTAGATATGTTGAATCAGCACAATTTTGAACAGAACAACAGGATCAATGCTGGGACGTCCATTGTCTTTGCAGCACAAATCCTCAACAAATTCATACACCTTATTAAAGTCGATCGCTGCATCGATCTGACGCAGCAGATGGTCCTGAGGAACCATCTGTTCCAAACTTACAAACTCAACTTGATTTCTGTTTTCAATATTTTTCGTTAGCACGTTTATCACTCGTACTTATTATTCCATTTTTCGAACCATTTTACCAGAAAAAGGCCACCCAAATACTTCACGGTCAAACTCCATAATGAGGCCTCCCAATGTGTTACAGAGTAGAGATTTCTATGTATGTTGCGGATGATAAACTTAGGGCAATACCGCATAATTGAACAAGAGTGATTTGCGAGTAAATTTTGCGTACTGACGAGGCTCAGTTTTGCGGTAATACTTGATGTATTACCGTGAAACTGCAACAAAGTCAGGGCACAAAATTTCCGCAAAGCACCGCCGCTTTAATTGTGCGGTGTTGCCTTAGTTTTAATATATACTTAGGGCTTATTTGCTTTTCTTATTCAGCAGTTCACCATATGATCTAAATTCGTCAATGCGATGATCTCCTACAAGGGGACTGCATCATCTGCTTTGCGCTGGCGTTCAACCGGAGCAGTCTCTCACTCTGGGGGATTCCTTGGCGAATCAACTCCGCATTGATGCTTTCAAGATTAGCAAGAACGATCAATTGTTGCAGGCTTGCTTCATCCCGAATATTTCCTTTGGAATCCGGGTGTGTCTGGCGCCATTCCTTTGCCGTGATGCCGAACAGTGCAACATTCAGCACATCTGCTTCATTGGCGTAGGTAAAGCACTGACGCTGTGGGATCACATCCGGCGGAATCAGTACATCTTTGATTGCATCCGTATGCTTCCTCCGTATTCTGAAATTTGGTTGGCTGCAAATCTCGGAAACGGAGGGCGGGCCGCGGCAGCGGGGTTGCGCACAGGGCGCAAAAAATCCCACAGCGACACCGCTGCGGGCATAAGAGTATTTGAGGGTAACGATGATGGACGGGGCGGGGTATCCTCAAAAGGACGCAAAAAGTCAGGGCATCCGATGCCCGGCCATAGGTGAATGAAGGAGGGCTGCCATTCGACAGCGACGACAGTGCCGCGGATGTGAGGATACCTCATAAGAACCGCCTGTTCCGGCTTGGAGCCATGTTTTTCATTATCGTGCAGGTTCGGCCTCTGCGCTCAAAGCAGAAGATCACGACAGAAAAGCGGAGAGATTGCTGTATCGCAGTCTCTCCGCTTTCAACATGGATGGCTGTTCAGAAGCTCTGAACAGAGGGATGTATCAGATGGTGTGTTCTCAGTGGTCGAATGCCTGCCGGTTATTTCTTAGGCGGGTATAGAATGCTGCTTCAACCCCCATGTTCGTTGCCTACCGATTGGCCTCTTGTTCCTACATTTTGCTGACAACAGCCCTGATATCTACCACTATAAAAGCTATCCCTCGCTTGTTCATCTGCCTCCGATCATCCTTCCGGAAATTGCTCATTTGTGTACTTCCGCCGATAGCTGGACCATAGTTGAAGTCCCACTGGGACAAACGGGCTGGTGACATCACATAGCTGCCATGTTCAGCCGGATGCATCTGCTCCTGTGTTCATTTTTGAAATGATGTCAGAGAGGAAGCTGTCTGCGTTCCCAGACCTCAGGTCCTTTTTCTGAAGCAGCAGCACGCGTTCATCGTCGCAGACCACAAGCCACAAATGCAATGATTCAAAGACGCTCTTTATCCGTGTATAAGAGAGATGTTCTTCCTTCTCCTCTGCGCAGATCGTTACACCGGCATCCTCGAAGCGGATAGTGGTTTTGAACTTTTCCCAATCAACGGCCCGCCGCAGCTTCAGCGCTTTCCACGCCTCCTTTTTGCAGGATGCCGGTATGCGCGGCGGCGTTCTTCCGCGAGCAAGGGCAAACTCCAGCAAACCTGCAATGATCACGGCTCCGCCCACAATGATTCCCGCGGTGGTTTTTGGCGGCATCAAACCAAGAATCAGTGTCAAAAGGCCCAGAGCCAGCAGGAACACGCCATAAATGCGGTAGCGCACCGTCCGCTTTTCGCGCGCCGGGCCTTTCGCGGCGTGAGTTCTGATGCGGTCTATCGCATTCCACATAGCAGGGCAGCGCCGCCGGCTTTCAGCTTCCAAACACTGGTGCAGCAGCTCTACGGTTTCTCTGTCCACAGCAGGGTCATCGCAGTTGCTTATTTGAAAAAGATACATGGTGCTTCTCCGTTTCGAAATCGGCTCATTGAGAGTGCCGGAAAATCCATTCACAGCATATCGACTGCCCGGCGGCAGTCCGATATGCTGTGATGTGCTGATGGTACTTTGCATAAGAATTGCCGACCGCTTGCATCCTATTTTTCAAACAGATGCAGCAGATATCCGTAGCCCTCGGCCTCCATTTTTTCATAGGGGACGAAGCGCAGAGCCGCACTGTTGATGCAGTAGCGCACGCCATTGGGGGACTCCGGATCGCCGGTGAACACGTGGCCGAGGTGGGAGTCTCCGGCACGGCTTCTGACCTCTGTGCGGCGCATGCCGTGGCTCAGGTCCTCCAGTTCCACCACGGCAGGGCCCTCAATGGGCTTTGTGAAAGCCGGCCAGCCGCAGCCGCTTTCGTACTTATCCGTGGAGGAAAAGAGCGGCTCGCCGGTGACGACATCCACATAGATACCCTTTTCAAACTTGTCCCAGAACTCGCCCGTGAAGGCACGCTCCGTGCCGCTCTCCTGCGTAACACGGTACTGCTCCGCCGTCAGCTTGTCCCGGATGGACTCCGCCGCAGGCTTCTGATAGTCGCCCGGGTCGATGCGCAGCCGGGAAAAAAGCTCCATCTCCTCGCGCGGGATGTGGCAGTAGCCGTCCGGATTCTTTTCGAGGTAGTTCTGATGGTATTCCTCGGCGGGATAGTAGTTCTTGAGCGGGCCGATCTCCACGAAGAATTTCTCGCTGCGGCCGCGCTCGATCTCCGCGATGCGCTTCACCGTTTCTCTCGCGCTTTCATTGGTGAAGTAAACGCCGGTCTGGTACTGGCTGCCCCGGTCGTTTCCCTGCCGGTTTTGTACCGTGGGGTCGATGACATAGAAGTACGCCATCAGCAGCGCGTCGAGGCTCACCTGCTCGGGGTCGTATTCCACCCGCACGGTCTCCCGAAAGCCGGTCTCTCCCTTGCAGACGGTCTTGTAATCGGCGTCCGCCTCGCAGGTGCCGTTGGCGTAGCCGCTCTCGGCGTCGATAACGCCGGGGATGGACTGCATCAGCTGTTCCATGCCCCAGAAGCAGCCGCCCGCCAGATAGATGACATTGTCTGTGGTATCCATATAGGTGATCTCCTCGTCAGACCGGTCAAAAGCCGGGCCGTCCATGTTTGCTTCCTGTCCGCTCTTTTCCTTCGGCACAGTCTGCCGCCCGGCGGCGCAGCCGCTCAGCAGCAGTACCGCGGCGAAAAGCAGGGCTAATACACTTCGATACATCGCGTTTCCTCCTTTCAGGGGAATCCGGGCTCACTCCGCCCCTTGCCCGCCGAGGGCAATGCAATGGCGCGCAGCAGGCACTTTTTTAAATCTCAGGTCAGCCCATATCGGCGGCAAGAGCCTGGTCGATGAGTTTTTGCAGCGTCTCCGCCTGCTTCTTTTCCGTGATGGCGCCTACGATGGGTTCACCCACGATGTTGCCGCTGCGGTCGACCACATAGGTTGTGGGATAGGCAAAGATGTTGGTGGTAAACTTTCCCGCCTCACCGTCGGAGTCAAAATACACATTCTGATAGGTGGCGCCTTTCTTGGCAAGCACCTCCTTCGCCTCGGCAATGGCCTTCTCGTCGCCGTCCAGCGTGAAGGTGTTGACGCCGATGAGCGCGCCGCCCTTCTTCGCCAGTTCCTTGTTCAGCGCGTCCAGCTCGCCAAGCTCACCCACGCAGGGATTGCAGGTGGTGAACCAGAAATTCACCACGGTGACGGCGTTGGCGGAGAACAGCTCGTCGCTCTTCACCGTGTTGCCATCCAGGTCCTTGCCATCAAAGACGGGGAATTTCTGCATACTGCCGTCGTCGGGAGGGTTGCTCGTGTCGCTGCCCGCGGGCATGCTCATATCGCCGTCCATGGATTTCTGCATGATATCGGGATACTTCTCTTCCAACTCGGTCAGCTTGTTTTCAATATTGCTGATCTCCGTGGCTGACTCCTTCAGCCATGCAAACTCCTCGTCGCTGAACTCTTCCTTGGCGTCCTCGATGGTCTTGAGCAGGAAGTCGCCATAGTTTTTGCCGTCCTCCTGCATGGTCATGCCCTTATCGGCCGCCATGAACACCTTCTCCCAGAGCTCGGTTTTTTCCGACAGGAGCGCGTTCTCCTGTGCCATGAGTTCCTTGTGCATGGCGAGCGCTTCCTCGGCATTTTTCGCTTCGCCAGTCATGGCGGAGCCGTTACCGCTCATGTCGCCCATCTTGTCATTGTTCTTCGTACCGCAGGCCGCCAAGGCCAGCAACATCAGCACGGCAAAAGCCCGTGTAAAAATTCTCTTTCTGTTCATTTTGATTCCTCCATCGTTATTTTCTTTGTTGTTTCTTTCCCATTGCCGAAGCCGTAGTGGAAGCTCACGGCGTTCGTCGGGCAGGCGCGGATGCACATCCCGCAGCGGATGCACTCGGTATGGTTGGGCGTTTTCGTCACATCCACATCCATCTTGCAGGCTCTGGCGCATTTCCCGCAGGAGACGCACTTATTCTTATCCACTTTCATCTGGAAGAGGGACACCCGGTTGAACAGCGCGTAGAACGCGCCCAGCGGGCAGAGCCACTTGCAGAACGGTCGGTAGAACAGTACACTCAGCGCAATCACCGACAGCAGGATGCTGAATTTCCATGTAAACAGCTTGCCCAGCGCCGCCCGGATGCCGGAATTGGCAAGGGACAGCGGGATGGCTCCCTCCAGCACGCCTTGGGGGCAGAGGTATTTGCAGAAGAACGGGTCTCCCATGCCAACATCGTTCACAAGGAACGCCGGCAGGAGAATGACCATCACCAGCAGGACAGCGTATTTCAGGTATGTCAGCGGCTTCAGCCTCTTTGTGGAGAGCTTCTTTGTCGGAATTTTATGCAGCAGCTCCTGAAACCAGCCGAAGGGGCATAGAAAGCCGCAGATAAAGCGCCCCAGCAGCACGCCCAGCAGAATGAGAAAGCCTGTGATATAGTAGGAGAAGCTGAACTTGGACGAGCCCACCACCGCCTGAAACGCCCCAATGGGGCAGGCCCCGGACGCCGCCGGACAGGAGTAGCAGTTCAGCCCCGGCACGCAGACGGTCTTCCCTGCCCCTGATACAGTCTGCCCTTGAGGAAATTCGGCAGATGCAGGTTGGTCAGCAGCGTCGCCCCCGCCTGAATCCAGCCCCGGAAGCGGGACATGGTCTGTGAAACGCCTGAAAACTTTTTACCCAATGCCCACACACTCCAGACATAATTGGATTGCTTTGCTCAGCACCGTCGCCGCCTCGCCCCGCCAGACACCGAAGCACAGCATGGTAATTCCGGTTATCAGCAGCACGATCTGCGCCGCGGCCTTTTTCCCGCAGCTCATTTTTCATCACCCTTTCCGATTTTCTACCCCCATTATAGCGCGGGAGAGTTAAAGTCTCTGTTAAGAACGAAAACTTAACGCAACTCTTATCTGTTTTTTCTATAAGGAAAGCAACACAAAAACGAAGAAATATAAAGGAGGGCTCTCATGCACCTTTTAGTAATTGAAGATGAACGCGCCCGGGGCGAACGACTATCTGGCAAAGCTCTTCCACTTGGCGGAGCTGGAGGCCCGCATCCGCAGCCTGACATTGCGGCAGTTCACCCAGCAGGATGTGCTGCTAAGCTGCGGAGGCCTGACCTTTGACACCCGCTCCCGTACCGCCGCCGTCAACGGGCAGACGCTGACGCTGACTCGCAAGGAAACGGGAATCCTGGGATACCTGATGGTGCATCAAGGAAGTCCAGTAAGTCAGGAGGCGCTGATGGATCACGTTTGGGACAATAGCGTGGACAGCTTCAGCAATTCCATTCGCGTCCACATCTCCGCCCTGCGCAAAAAGCTCCGCGCCATGCTGGGCTATGACCCCATCCGCAACCGCATCGGCGAGGGCTATCTGATGGGAGGCGAGGAGGAATGAAGCGTCTTTCTTTGCAGTGGCGCATCACGCTGATGACCGTCCTGCCCATCGGCATCACCTGCGTGGCCATGAATTTACTGCTGTGCTCCTCCGGTGTGTACTATATGGACACCATTGCGGACAGCTTACAAGGCGGCAGCACGGTGATCCTGAATGATGGCGGAGCGGCGAGCTTTGACCCGCAGCTCATAGCGCCCAACGAGGAGTTGACCATCGTCGTCGATGGGGTGCAGGGGCGCTTCCGCACCACCAACTGGTACATCACGGCGGCGGTAACGCTGCTCAGCGGCAGTTCATCGGCAACGCCGCCCACAAGCTGCGCACGCCACTGGCACTAATGCAGGCACAGTTGGAGCTGTTTTCCGCGGAGCATCCCGATGTGCGACCGGAGACGGCGGAGTTTCTCACCCTCCTGCGCGAGCAGACAGAGCGGCTGACGCAGATGACCAGGACGCTGCTGGAGATGAGCAATCTGCGGCAGGTGGCGCGGAATGAGCGGATCCAGCTCGCTCCATGGTCGAGGAGATCTTCACAGATCTCGCGCCGCTGGCGGAGAAGCGAAGCATCACGCTGGAAGCGGAGGGCGACAGCTCCCTGACCGGCAACGACGCGCTGATCTACCATCTACTCTTCAACCTGACGGAGAACGCCGTCAAATACAACCGCCCCGGCGGCTCGGTGCAGGTCGAGCTTGAGCATGGGCAGGAAAAGTGCATCATTCGCGTTTCCGACACCGGCTGCGGCATTCCGGAGGAGTATCAGCAGAGCATTTTTCATCCCTTCTTCCGGGTAGACAAATCCCGCAGCCGCGAGTACGGCGGCGCGGGACTGGGGCTTTCTCTGGTGTGGGAGATCGCCGATCTCCACGGCGGCTCCGTTTGGGTGGAGGAAAGCTCGGACAAGGGCACGACCATCGCGGTCGAACTGCCGGCAGGGACAGAAAGCGATCCCTCCGGCGCGGATATCACATAACAGTCCTCGGCTGATTCATGGCGATCGTTTTTCAACCTCCACAACATTATCGCGGCAACTTTCGATCAGTTTCCTGTCGTGGGTGATCACAAGAATGGTTCTGCCGTTCCGCGCTTCGCTTTTCAGCCTTTCCGCGATCAGGCGCATATTCTGCCCATCAAGGCCGCTGGTGGGCTCATCAAGGATCAATATCCTGCGGCCGGAAAAATGGCGCAGGCGATGGCAAGGCGCTGCTTCTGTCCGCCGGACAGGGCGGACGGATGCGCATCCCTGTACTCGTAAAGCCCAAATTCTTTCAGCAAATGTCTGGTACGGTCTTTGTTTTCTTCCGTCAATCTGGTATTCAGCAGCAGCTCCTCCGCCACGCTTGCCGTAAAAAACTGCGTTGACATGTCGTTGCCGCAGTAATAGATTTCCCTGCACCGGACTGCCGATCTTGCTTTTTCCCGTCTATCAGGATATGTTTTGTCATTTTTTTGCGAGTAACTCTTGACAGCTCAAACTGTGTCTGATATAGTTACAGTATAAACTGTTATCAAAACAGACACAGTTATTTCGGAGGTGAATCTATGCGTCAGATATTGCTTTTTGCGGCACTTACCGCCTCGCTGGCACTGCTGGCTGGCTGCGCGCTATCCAAAACAAAAAAGGACACGGAGGATATGACCGACAAGGCGGCGTATCATAAAATCAGTGCCGAGGAAGCCTATGAGATGATGGCCTCACAGGAGGTCGTGGTGGTAGACGTCCGCACCCGTGAGGAATACGACGGCGGGCATATTGAAAACGCCGTCCTTGTGCCCAACGAGAGCATCGGGAGCGAAATGCCCGAGGCGCTGCCCGATAAGGAGGCGACGCTGTTGGTCTACTGCCGCAGCGGCCGCCGCAGCAAGGATGCCACCCAAAAGCTGCTGGCGCTTGGGTATCAGAACGTCTACGACTTCGGCGGCGTCATCGACTGGCCCTACGAGCTTGTGAAGGAGGGATAATTGTGAACAGCTCCTTTAATCTGGCAGTCCACGCGCTGGTCTGCCTGAGCCACAGCGGACGCTCTCTCAGCAGCGAAGCGCTGGCGGAGAACATCTGCACCAACCCCACTCGCGTCCGCCGGGTGCTGGCGGGGCTGAAAAAGGCAGGAATGGTGGAGACCCGGGAGGGCTTGGACGGCGGCTACCGCCTGACGGCCGATCCTGCGAGCCTGACTCTGCGGCAAGTGGCGGAGGCGGTAAATACCCGCTTTGTGGACTGTGCGTGGCACAGCGGCGACATCGACCGGGACTGCGCCATCTGCTCCGGCATGGCGGGCGTCATGGACACGCTGTATCGGAACATGAACGAGGAATGCGCCGCCTATCTCTCGCACATTACGATCACAGATATTGAAACACAGCTTTTTACACAGAAATAGGAGGATTTTACGATGCTTACCATTACGACCAACAGCTTTGAAAACGATGTTCTCCGCGCGGACAAGCCCGTGCTGGTGGATTTCTGGGCGCAGTGGTGCCCCTACTGCCGCCGCATTGCCCCGGCCTTTGACAAGGTGGGCGAGCAGTATGCCGACACGCTTATCTCCGGCAAGATCAACTACGACGAGGAGCCGCAGCTCATCGAGCGCTTCGGCATCGACACCATCCCCACGCTGCTGCTCTTTAAGGACGGCAAGGTGCTCGGCTCCATTGTCGCCCCCGCCTCCAAGGCGGCCATTGAAGCGTTTATCAAGGAAACGCTGGCGCAGTGAGGACACGATTATGAAGCAGATCTATGATATGATCGTCATCGGCGGCGGCCCCGCCGGTTACACCGCCGCCCTGTATGCCGCCCGTGCCGGACTTTCCACGCTGGTGCTGGAAAAGCTCTCCGCCGGCGGGCAGATGGCGCTGACGGAGCAGATCGACAACTATCCCGGCTTTGAGGACGGCATCGACGGCTTTACGCTGGGCGAAAAAATGCAGCAAAGCGCGGAGCGCTTCGGCGCGGTGACGGAGCTGGCGGAGGTGTACAAAGTAAGTCTTTCCGGGAAGATCAAGACGCTGGAAACCAGCGAGGGCGTCTTTCAGGGCCGCACGGTGGTCATCGCCACCGGCGCGTCGCCCCGTCCCCTGGGCGTTCCCGGCGAGGATACGCTCATCGGCAAGGGCGTCCACTACTGTGCCGCCTGCGACGGCGCGCCCTATCGGGGCAAGACCGTGGCGGTGGTGGGCGGCGGCAACTCCGCCGCGGCGGACGCTCTCGCCCTGTCCCGTATTGCAAAGAAGGTCTATCTCATCCACCGCCGCGACAGCCTGCGGGCGACGAAGGTCTATCATGAGCCGCTGATGAACGCGCCCAACGTGGAATTCCGCTGGAACAGCACCGTTTCCGCACTGCTGCACGAAAGCCGCCTGACGGGGCTTCGGCTAAAAGACGTCAACACCGGCGCGGAGCAGGAGCTTGCCTGTGACGGCGTGTTCATCAGCGTGGGACGTGCCCCGGCCACGGAGCTGTTCCGAAATGAGCTGGCGCTGGACAAGTCCGGCTATATCGTGGCAGACGAATCCACCCGCACGAATCTTCCCGGCGTGTTTGCCGTGGGCGACGTGCGCACCAAGGCGCTGCGGCAGGTGGTCACCGCCGTATCGGACGGCGCAGTGGCCGTCCACTATGCGGAGGAATATCTGGCGGAGAATCGGTAAAGGGCTGCAAACGATCCTCTCAACGGCAGTTCCTGTCCGTAAGCGATACGATTGCGAGCCTTGCCTCAAAAGAGCGCAGGGCATGTTAGATTAAGGAGATCATATATATGTGGCTGTTTTTCGGAATTTCTGCGATCATTTTTACAGGATTCAATCTGATTTACTCTTTTAAAAACAAGAATGAAAAATGGTTTAGATTCGCAGCCCTATCGTTCACTGCCTTGACCGTATGTTCGTTTTATTCAGACGGAGCGATGCGTGTGCTAAATGAAGATTGGGGAGGCTTGATGGATATTATGCCAACCATGAGCAAGGCTCTGTGGGTGTGTGTAGGGATATCCATTCTATTAAACTCTGTTTCGCTCTTTAGAGAGAAATAACCACATTTCTATCTCAAGGATCCCCCCCCCCCCCGGCTGCACACGGCAGGTCTGTGCCTTTGCCGTAGCCTATGTGGAATTTGAAAAACTGAATGCCAATGCTTTATGACAAAGAAGCAGACTTAAAATGACAGCTTCGCACTGTTCCAACAGAGCAAAGGAGTGCCCCAAGGGGCACTCCTTTTTCATAGCTTTACGCCTTATTCAGCAAGATTTGTAATAAGAATATACTGAAATAGTTAAGCAGATTCCAGAAAAGAGAGAAATAAGCGTTCCGGCATGATTCCTCTAAAGACTTCATGCATAGTTTAGCAGCAACGCGCAGTCCTTAGCCGAGCGCGGAGCTTCTGCTATCCGGGTTTGGACGCCAGCCGTCCATGAGCTTGTCGTTCTCCATGATAAAGGGACTCGCCGTATCCTGTCCCCATGAGGTGTCATATTTCCCCATAAGGTAATCGCTCAGTGCCGTTCGGTCGGCAAAGCGTAGCAGCCGGTACGGCTCCTGAAAGGCAACCTTTTCTACAAAGTACAGCGTCCCGTCCTCTGCCGTCAAAAGAACGCCAACATGCCCGACAAACAGCAGAGATTCCTCCTCGGTCGGCTTATCGTGGAAGAATACCGTGATGAGACGGATTCTTTCATTCTCCCGAAAGGCAACACCGCGGGAAGCCCATTCCTCTTGTACGGTTTGCACATGACGCTTGATCTCCGTAGTATTCTTCGCCTTCATAGAGGAATACAGTGCGCGGAAATCCGCAAGGCTGCTTCCGCCCAGCGCATCGGGATCTGTTTCCAGCGTCTCCTCGTCCACAAACAGCACATCTTCACCGGAATTGATTTGAGAGTCTGCGCTCACAGAGATGAAATCCCCAAACAGGCTCATGGCGGTGATCCGGCAGTTATAGCCCGGAAACGTCCCGTTCTTCGCCGTCCATTCGTCCTGCATGGTATAAGGGTCGTATTTCGTATACAGCAGCTCCGCTTCCTCAAAGCCATCCGTAAGCCATTCCTGCTTCACGATGTCATTAAAGTGATCCACACGGCGGAAAAAGCCTGAATACGCTCATCTGACACGCCTGCGTCGGAGAGCAGCTCCTTCAAAAGTTCCCTTGATCCGCTGTCGTTCAGGTTCGTGTATTCAATTTTTTCCAATGCCGGACGCTGCTCGGCTGCGCCGCAGCCTGCAAGTACGGCGGCAATAATCACAACACATATAATAAAAGTGATTTTCCATCGTGATCTCATAGTTCTAATCTGTCCTTTCTTTGGCGATTGCTCGATTTGCTAAGGTTATTATAGCACCGGATCATAAAACCTATGTTAAGATATACAAAGTGTTGTGGCTTTTGCAGCAAGCAACTTTCCTCACATCTCCAGGTGTTCTGCCATGAGAAGCATTATCTGGTGCAGGCGGTGTGTAGGAGTATCGAAGCAAAGAACAAAAAAGTAAACAGACAATCATGAGTGGCGAGGATAAATGGCCATGCCTTCAATGATTGCTTTCAATAAAGTGCGGCTGCGGAGATGTTCCTCTCCGCAGCCGCATTACGGTTTGTCAGCGCTTCAGCAGCACCTTCAGATCCTCTTCCGGGGTGGTGATGGGAGCAATACCGAAATTCTCTACAAGGTAGTTCAGCACATTGGGCGAGACAAACGCCGGCAGCGTGGGGCCAAGGCGAATATTCTTAATGCCCAGATACAGCAGCGTCAGCAGGATACACACTGCCTTCTGCTCATACCACGAAAGCACCAGAGACAGAGGCAGGTCGTTGACCCCGCAGCCAAAGGCATCCGCCAAGGCCAGCGCGATTTTGACAGCACCGTAAGCGTCGTTGCACTGGCCTACATCCATGAGTCGAGGCAGGCCGCCAATGGTTCCGAGATCAAGGTCATTGAAGCGGAATTTGCCGCAGGCCAGCGTCAGCACCACAGTGTCGGCGGGCGTCTGCTTGACAAACTCAGTATAGTAGTTCCGTCCGGGGCGGGCTCCGTCACAGCCGCCTACCAGGAAAAAGTGCCGGATAGCGCCGCTCTTTACCGCATCGATCACCTGATCCGCCACACCAAGCACCGCGCCGTGTCCGAAGCCGGTCATGACCGTGCTGCCGCCGTTGATGCCGGTGAACGGCTTGTCCTCGTTGTAGCCGCCAAGTTCCAATGCCTTTTCGATGACAGGGGTGAAGTCCTTATCCTCGCCGATGTGCGTCATTTCCGGGTAGGATACCACCGCTGTGGTGAACACGCGGTCGGCGTAGCTTGCTTTCGGCGGCATCAGGCAGTTGGTGGTAAACAGCACCGGTGCAGGGATGTCGGCAAATTCTCTTTGCTGATTCTGCCACGCCGTGCCGAAATTGCCCTTGAGATGGGCATATTTTTTCAGTTCAGGATAGCCGTGGGCAGGCAGCATTTCGCCATGGGTGTAGATGTTGACGCCTTTGCCCTCGGTCTGCTCCAGCAGCAGCTTCAGGTCGTGGAGGTCGTGGCCTGTGATGACGATGAACGGCCCCTTCTCCACCGTCAGCGGGACAGTGGCAGGCGCAGGCGTACCGTAGCTTTCGGTGTTGGCCTTATCCAGCAACGCCATACACTTGAGGTTTTTCTCGCCCACCTCCATGACGATGGGCAGCAGCGCATCCATGCCCCAGTCCTCACCCACAGCAAAGAGTGCCTTGGCGAAAAAGCGGTTCACTTCCTCGTCGGTATAGCCCAGTACCATGGCGTGATGGGCATACGCCGACATACCACGCACACCGAAAAGGATGAGAGATTTGAGGCTGCGAATATCCTCCTGCGCGTTCCAGAGCAAATTCATATCATAATCATCATCCCGCCCACAGCGAGAGCCGCAGCCAGAGCAGTTTGGTGCCAGTCGTTCCCTTTCCGCGTGCACCTGTTCGATCAACTCGCGAATGGTCTTTTCGTTGAAGTTCACATTAGTGACGGTGGTGAACAGTCCCTCGATCATCAGCCGCCATGTATCGGCATTGACCGGTGTATCGGCGTCCGTGGCTCTTGCCAGCCCAATGAGCGCGCCCGTCAGCTCGTCCTGAAGTTCCGCTACATCGGCGGTCTTGCCGCAGACACCGGCCTTACCGGTACAGCCGGTACAACCCGCTGTCTGCTCGCACTGAAAGCAAAACATTTTATGATCCATTATCGTTTTCCTCCTATTTCGGTTCAAATTATGTCCTTTTATCAGAAGCTCACGCCTCCTCGAAGAACTCCTTGTCCACATTGCACAGGTGGCACTCAAAATCCTCCGACACCTCACTCCAAGGCGTTCCGGGGGCGATGCCGCCCTCTGGATAACCTGCGCTCTCGTCATATTATCAACCGCAAAGACTGCATATATACTTCATTGTGCTTCTTCCTTCCTTTTTCTAATGATTTTGTTATTCTTCCACCAGCCGGCCGTCCACTGTTACGGTGACCACCTGCCACGGAATGAATTTTCCGCTCTGCTGGAGCGCTGTTTTTGCTGCGTTCTCCAGCCCGTCGCAGTAATCGTCCCGCATGAGCCGCGCCTTGCCGTCCACCATGGCGATGGCGCCCTCGTGGCAGGCGGCGGCGCAGGCGCCGCAGCCGTTGCATTTATCTTGATCAATTTCAATGATTCTCCGTTTCATCGCAAGACCTCCTTGCTTTTGTGGTTTGAGTATAATAGAATTAAATCAACAAGTCGGTTGAATTTTCAACGAAAGAGGATTTTTTATGAAAGAATTTTTCCCGGTACTCCATACGGCGGCGCTTTTCTCCGGTATTTCCGACGAGGAGCTTGCCGCCATGCTCTCTTGCCTTGGGGCAAGAATCGACACCTTTCCCAAAGGCTCCCGCCTGCTCCGCGCCGGGGAGGCGGTGGAGGAGGTGGGTCTTGTGCTGGCAGGCAGCGCCCTCATCGTGCAGGAGGATATCTGGGGAAACCGCAACCTCCTCTCCAAGACCGGGCCGGGGCAGACCTCGCGGAGGTGTTCGCCTGCGCGCCGGGGGCAGTGCTGAATGTGAGCGTGGAGGCGGAGAGCACGGTGACGGTGATGTTTCTGCATATAAGACGCGTTTTGAGCATGTGCCCCTCCGCCTGCTCCCACCACAGCCGGATCATCCGCAACCTGCTGGGCGAACTGGCAGAGAAGAACCTGCGGCTCAACGAAAAGCTCACCCACATGGGCCAGCGCACAACGCGGGCAAAGCTGATGTCCTATTTTTCCGCCGAGGCGCAGCGCCGGGGTGGCTATGAATTCGACATTCCATTCTCCCGCCAGCAGCTTGCGGATTATCTCGGCGTGGAGCGCAGCGGACTGTCGCTGGAGCTTGGCAAAATGCGGGATGAGGGCCTGCTTGACTTTCATAAAAGCCACTTTCTTCTCAAGGCGCCAGAGACGGACGGCCTTCCTCCTTCTACGCGATAAGGAGCCCCCTTTGGGCGTATTGGAAAGTGCGGATACACCGGGCAGAATGTTGGGCTTTTACAGAAGGAGAGCGCAACTACGAACCTGCAGAGATTGACAAGGTAGCGTCAGCTCGTACAATCTGATTTGATCATACCCACAGCCGCTTTGGCTGTGGGTATTTTCTGTTTGAACTCTAAAATCTTTGCAGAACGCAAGGAGCCTAATGCCAAATTCAGCATGTCACCAACTATGAGGAAAACATCTTTTAGAGGAAGGTCAAACGGTTCGACAGGGAAGATGAACAGTGTCCTTTTGCGATGCCGCTTCCGAAAGATTGCGGCTTCGCCCCTTAACGAAGACTTTAAGTTAAATCTGTTATACTGCTGCAGTCCCCTCAAAAATACAGACAGGAGAAAAAATTGACCGTATGATGAAAAAAAGATATCTCGCTATTCCCATTCTTGCAATCGCACTACATTTTTTGCTATCCAATCTATTATATTTCCTTGTGGAAAGGCTCGTTTTGGATATTTTTCATATCCCCCCGCAGCAATTTATGAAACACTCATATTGGGGCGAGATTTTGATCTACGCTGTTCTTATCCTCGTATTCTTTACGCTCTATAAACTGCTTTGGAGGAAAGATATAAGCGAACCGCGCACAGCGACAAATTTTAAAGATGTGCTCGGCAGTCTGGTCGTGGGATTTGGCATTTGCGGGATCTCCGGTCTTTGGATCATGCTGGCAGAACAGCTTCCCTCGCTGCAGAAAAGCGTTGAGGCAATAAACGCCGGTGCTGAAAATATTGCCGGCGGAAATGCATTTGGAACATTTATGATTGCGGTGATTGCTGCACCTGTTGTAGAAGAAATTCTATTCCGCGGCATTGTACTTCGCTCCATGCGGAAATTCACCCCCGTTTGGGCCGCGATTCTAATGTCATCCATACTCTTCGACGTTTATCACCTGAATATCGTGCAGGCCGTTTATGCCACCCTTATGGGCATTGCCGCAGGAATCCTTTACGAGAAGAAAAAGAACCTGTTGTTTCCCATCCTCGTGCATTTCGCAAACAACCTCATTACTATGCTGCAGGGCTTTGCGCCATCCGAAGTGATGAACTGATCAGCATTTTTATTCTGATTATGATTGCTCCGGCAGGGTATGTCATCTGCCGTTCACTCCGACAGGACAAAAGAGCAGATAGCATGTAAGGGGTTTGCCATCTTTGGTTTTGGGGCGTGTATAGGCAGAAGTCAGAACTCTGCCACTTTCAAAGATTCTTTTGCAGATCCAAGGGGTTTTGTAGGCGCTGTCGGCTGCAACGATTTTGTGTTCGGGGTAGTGCTGGCAAATATCATCATACAGAGAATCAAATGCTACGCTGTCGTGAATATTTCCGGGCGTAACATGTACACCTAAAATAAAGTTGTGCTTGTCACAAGCGGTGTGCGCTTCATAAGCAAAGACTTTCTTGTGTTCGCCCTTGTGGAATACGCCGCATTCCGGGTCTGTAGTAGAAACAGTCTTTTCTACCATTTCCGATTTACCGGAGTTATCTCCACTGCCGGAATCATTCCCGTTGTTGTTTTCGTCGAAGGGTTTCTTTCCGTGCGTTTCTCTGTCCTTGTTTATCTCATCAAACAATTCGTGTGCATAGCGGCTTTGCTTCTTTGGGTGCAGCTTTGCGGGCCTGCTTTTTCAGATTCGCACTTGCCTTTATGTGCGTACTGTCTACAAATATGGCTTCTGTGTCCAAATATCCCTCGTCCGCAGCTGCCTTTAATACCCAGCGGAAAATATATTCTACCGATGCGGTATTAAAACGGTGTTTGAAGTTATAGCTCACCGTTGAAAAATGCGGAACCTGCTCGTTCAGCGGATATCCAATAAACCACCGATACGCCATATTCATCCCATTCTTTTCCAGCGCTCACCGCAGAGAACGAATGCCGTAGATATATTGAATCAGCACAATTTTGAACAGAACAACAGGATCAATGCTGGGACGTCCATTGTCTTTGCAGTACAAATCCTCAACAAATTCATACACCTTATTAAAGTTGATCGCTGCATCGATCTGACGCAGCAGATGGTCCTGAGGAACCGTCTGTTCCAAACTTACAAACTCAACTTGATTTCTGTTTTCAATATCTTTCGTAAGTACGTTTATCACCCGTACTTATTATTTCATTTTTCGAACCATTTTACCAGAAAAAGGCCACCCGTAGGTGACCTTTTTCGACAGGCTGAGGCGGCACCCGGCTGAGTGCCACCTGTTTTTTGTTGTCCAATCCTGCCTGGCAGATGCCGATTTTGTGGTTCTCTCAAATTACTGTCTTATCGGCACACGACTGACAGCCATTTTCTTTTGCTATGTTCAAAGATGTCCGATAACGAGATTCCAGAAGCTCCTGTTCCCGATGTTTGCCATCCCTCCAACGCGGTCCCACTGCATGGATCACATATTTGCAGGGCAAGTGGTATCCCTTTGTGATTTTTGCGCTGCCTGTCTCGCAGCCATGCAGCGTACTGCACTCTGCAAGCAGCTCCGGTCCGGCGGCACGATGAATGCAGCCGTCCACACCACCACCGCCCAAAAGAGATGTGTTGGCAGCATTGACGATTGCATCAACACTCATCTTTGTAATGTCGTTTCTGATAATCTGTAAGGGCATTGCTTATTCCTCTCCCTTCTGCACATCGTTAAACATGCTTTTTTGCAATTCTCGAATCAACATTTCAACCTGTGCCCCTGTAAGAAACGGTGTTTTTATTGTCGATGCCCAATAAAAATTCCGCTTCAAAATTGTTTTTATTTCATTCGGAGAAAGTGCAGGCAACGCCTTGACATCCCCATTAAATTTTTCCGGCACAATCATTCTGACACTATGATATTTTTCATCTGCCACTTCTGTCGGCGTGTCTGTGACAATCTGTCCAACCGCAATAATTCCTCTTCCTTTGGAATAAAAAAGAGCATAATCCCCCTGGGGGAAGCTGTCGATATACCGTTTTGCATCTCCATATGCCGCTATTTTGTTTCCAAGAATCATCTCGGATTCATTTGTGTCTGAATACGAGATATTCGTATCAAACATGATTCCCTTACACGCAGAGAACTCCAATCGATTATTTTCTATTTCTGCCAGAAACTTCACCCAGTATAAAACATTTTCCGGAATGATATGGGACTTATCCGGATTGATCGCAAATTCATAAATAACCGTTGGATCTGCTACTTTCACATTTGAATATTTCTGTGCATTCTGAACGTTTCCTTCCGTTGTAAGCAAATACACTTCACCATTCAGGCTGGAATAGTCATCTGTATTAGGATCAACATCACCCTTCTTTACCTGAATGTAAATATGCTTTCGGTTCAGGTCATTTGGATCAACCAAAACGCACTCATACTTTGGTGTGGCAATTCTATTTGTCGATGGGATGCAAACATAGCCTTTGGTATCATACAACCACAGCGCAAGTAAATCTTCAACATCTTCCGGCTGGAGCAAGCTATAAAAATGTTTCTCACATAATGAGAGAGCCGGATCGGGATAATTGAATAAATCCAGTGCTGAATCGTGGACACGGTTATACAGCATTTGACTGTATGCTTCCACTCCATTTTCTTAATTCTCTGGATGGTTGATCCCATAATAAATGATGTTGCCACAGCACCAGGAACGGATTCTTCATCTGCCGTATCTGTAGCCAGATACCAGTCAATGTTTGTCAACTGATTCGCAGCATCAATCTGTACCGCATCTTCACGAAACGCCCAGGTGCTATTTGCCTTAACCCTTGCAATATAGTATTTTCCTTCATTTCTTGAGCGCATCCATAGGAGGTCTCCTTCTTTTACATCCTCTACCATACGGCACACACTGTCAAATGATTTGTACTGAGTTCTTGCCAGATTACAGTAATCCAAAAATGTATGTATCCCAGAACGTTCTGCCTGGGTTAATTCACGCAGACTCCATCCCATTGCTGCGACATGATTTCTCAAGCAATAGTCGGCAACATTTGTGCCTCCTGTATTCACCTGTAATCTCCATACTGCAGTCAAAGAAAGTTCGTCTACACAATTCTGTAAAAACACCTGCTTACAACAACTTGGCTTTTTCGTAAATCTCCGCACGATAGCGGAAGGTGGAAAGCGGCATCCCGCACAGCTTTGCGGCAGCTGTTCCGGTGATTTTTCCATTTTTCCATTGCTGATATAGATGATGGAAGTTTTCAGGTAAAGGCGCTGGGGGTCTGCCGAAGCGGACACCTCTTGCTTTGGCTGCGGCAATTCCTTCTGCTTGGCGCTGTCGGATATTGGTGCGCTCGTTTTCTGCCACAAAGGACAATACTTGCAGCACAATATCGCTGAGGAATGTCCCCATCAGGTCTTTGCCCCGACGGGTATCCAGCAAAGGCATATCCAGCACCACGATGTCAATTCCTTTTTCTTTAGTCAAAATCCGCCATTGCTCCAGAATTTCAGAATAGTTACGCCCCAGACGGTCGATGCTCTTGATATAGAGCAGATCGTCTTTTTTTAGTTTCCGTACCATTTTCCGGTACTGAGGACGTTCAAAATCCTTGCCAGATTGCTTATCAATAAATAAATTTTTCTCTGGAATAGAAAGTTCTTTCAGAGCAAGAATCTGCCTGTCCTCATTCTGTTCTCTGGTGCTGACACGGATATATCCATACAAATTTCCCATTGCTTTTTCCTCCTTTCTCCTGACCGGGAAAACAGCTCCCGAATCGGATATTTTTCATCTTCTATGGTACTGGATACGTTTACCCCCTGAACAAACAGCCTGTGAAAATGCCGGGTGCAGACCCGGCATTTTGCTGTCACTTGTCCTGTAATCAGGCACTTTCCTTTTCTGTACGCAAAACCTGAAATCCATGTTGTTTGGCGTACTTTCTGGCAGCCGCCAGCCTTTCCTCACTGTATGGTGGAATCAACCGGACAGACAGCCGGGACTTTTCAATCACATAGGTCTCGCTTCCCTCCGGGGTACTGCGCTCTAACCGACACAGTTGGGGATATTTCCGACTGAACTCTGCCAATCTGCGTTTCAGATCAGCGTTGAACGTATAGATGCTGGCGGTGCTTTCCGCTTCGTTCCAGTTGATAATGGTTTCTTTCTCATACTTAGACAGCTTCATCATAAGAATCCTCCTCATATTCCATTTCACGGTTATGCTGTTTTCTCTTTTTCGTTCTCGTGGGAATTGCCGCCGCTGTCCAGCCAATTAAAAAAGGCTTTCTTGCTGATTTTAATCAACCTGCCACTGCGCACCGCCGGAAATCCCGGCGTGTGTACCAGCTCATAGGCGCTGGCTCTGGAAATTCCCATGATATGCTGAATATCCGTAACATCCAAAATCAGGGGCAGTGAATCGTAATCATTCCACTTTATTTTTTCTTTCATATCGGTGTTCCTCCTTTATTTAAATTTTTTGATATTTCATTTTCCGCATATTTGCCGTTCTACCTGTCCCGTTTCCTTCATGCTGCCCTGCTCGACATACATGAGTCACCGATTTCTCGATGCGCTCGCCCTCGTTTTAGGAGAGGTCATGGCGGTTTATCTCGGTTCAGACGGTCATTCAGTTGTCAAGGTACACGATGGAACAAAATTACCATCTGACGTCATCATATCGCCACAAACTTGACAAAACAATAGCTTTACAGTACCATGAGTGTAACGTATATAACTGAATTATAAAATTACCATAAGTCAAGATGAGGGAATTGTATGGACTTTGAATTTGTGCGGCACGAACCGCTTTATGACCGTATTCTGCTGGTGCTGACGCTGGACAGACAGAAAATGAAAGAGCGTATTTTGATTGGAGAAGAACTGCAAATCCGGTTTCGTTTACAGGGATATGCTGATGCCGAGGTGCTATGTGATGTTACACGCCCTTTGGGAACTATGCTTTCAGCCTTCGAACATGATCCAGACGGTGAATGGAATCGCCTCGGTTTAATACCGCTGAGAGAATCGCTTCACTCTAACCGGTGGAAGCAGCCAGAACTGGAACAGGTGTCCGGTGATTTTCTGGCAAAAAATATCTCACCGGTGATCCGGTGAGAATGTATGTGGCACTTCGTATCTGGAATGAATATTTGAAGGCAAGAGAACCACGAGATCGAGAGTCTGCCTGTGAGCGTTTTATTGAGAAAATGAATAGCTTCACAGCCTTATTTATGGGCAATCCACCCCTTGACTTTGACGAGGATACAGGGAAGCCAAAACGACTAAATATTTCCACACATATTTATGGCTCTGTGCCGCAGGAAGATACCAGACTTGATCTCTGGTATCCAGACAACAAACGGAAAACGGAGTGTGTTGCTACTCATTCATCCCTGTATCCGCTGATGATCTATTATCTGAATCGCCTGAATGATTGGGGGCTTTATTTCCGAAAATGCAAAATCTGTGGAAAAGTATTTCTTGCCAAAAGCCAGCGATATGAGCTGTGCAGCGATAAGTGCCGCAAAAAACAGTCCCTCCAAAGCAAGCGTGAGTTTGATGAACGAGCCAGAGAAAACAATTATGATCTGCTCTACAAAAATGAGTGCCAGAACTGGCGAAACAAAATCAATAAGGCAAAGAAAACTTCTGGTTTTCCTTCTGAGCGTCTGAAAGAAATGCTGGCTGCTTTTGAATCCTTCAAAAAAGGAGCCTTGCAGCGCAAACAGGCTGTGAAAAAGAAAGAAGCCAGCCCAAAGGAATTTTCAGGCTGGCTTCTCCGGCAGAGCAATGTTATCGTAAAACTGGCTGAACCGGAAGACTGACACTTCAGCAGTAAATCATTTCAGAACGAATAATTTCTTCTGCCCGGTTGCGTAAGCTGTTCATTGCCCTGACCCACGCCATCTGATCACGAGTTTTCAATTCCTCCGTAATTCCTTCAGCTTCTTTCATCTGGGCAATAATACAATCCAGCCGGTTCTGTGCCTGCTCATTCAGATCTGCCAGATATGTCCATAGTTTGCCGGACAAAATCAGGTCATTATACCGGGCTGGATGATACAGTTCCAGATAGGCTTTGTGCATCCGCCCCCAGATTCCAATGGGGCGGTTTTCTTCCGGTAACTGTAAATCCGAAATGTAATAGTCACCGACCAGCGTATAGCTGATGCCGTTTTGACAGGTTTTCTTCGGTAAGTGTTCCATAAGCAACCTCCTGTATTCGATTTTTCTCCGAATCCAGCTGATCGTGTCCCTGTTCATATCAAATTCAAGGCAGCTGAACTCTTCACCAACAAGTATGGCACATCCTTGCCGAGCTTCTGATAGTTCGTGCCGCAGCTTGGACTGCTGCCGCGCGTGTCTGAGGTGTTGAAGGTGTCGATGGTTTCCTTGCCGAGCGCTTCGGAGAGTTCCTTTAAGGTAGTCGGTTCGGAGCCGCCGAGAAATACCTGTGAGTCCATGTTGCCGATGATGGTGTCGGCATTGTCCTTGTAGATGGCTTTAAGCTGACTTCGTGCCTGCAGCACCAGACAGGCGCTGATCTCACGGCTTCGGATGGTGGCCACCAGCTTTTCCAGTTTCGGAATCTGCCCGATGTTAGCACACTCATCAATCAAACAGCGCACATGAACCGGAAGCCTGCCTCCGTACACATCATCTGCCTTTTCACAAAGCAGGTTGAACAACTGGGTGTAGCACATGGAAATGAGAAAGTTAAAACTGTCATCCGTATCGCTCATGATCAGAAACAGAGCCGTTTTTCTGTCTCCCAGCGTATCCAGTTCCAACTCATCGTAGGATGTAACCTCGCGCAGCTCCGCAATATCAAATACTGCAAGACGCGCACCGCAAGAAATAAGAATCGACTTGGCTGTTTTTCCAGAGACGAAAAGTCAAGGACTTTTTCATCAAATCCAAAAAGAAGTCACATTTTGCGGACTTCCTCACGGAGCAGACGCTTGATTTTGTCCTCCATCGTTTCTTTTGCGGCCTGACTGAAATGCACACGGACGATATAGGTGGTCTTGCCGATCTGCTTTCTGACAGTAGGGCAAGGGGTACTGTTGGTTGCGGTATTGTTCATTCAAAATCCTCCTGTAAATAAAAAATGCCCGGTGACTTTTCATCATCGGGCGGTGTCGGTATGAGGGAACAAGGCAAGGCGGCAATATTAAGGTATCTATAAAACCCTTGCCGTCTTTGCCACGCTTGCCGTGTTCCTGTTGTCAGTCTCGGAGATAGCAGACCCATGCTGTGCCGTCTTTCTCGGTCACAAGCCTGTCCCCGATACGGCTCTTTGCCGTTCTCATGGTGCGTGAGGAAATCCCGCGCTCATTGACCGTCTTTTCCAGCTCTGCACTTGGCATTTTCTTTCCGTCTGCAAGCAGTTCCAGAATGAGCATTTCTGCCTGTGCGGTCTTACTCTCGGTCTTGGCGGTGTCCGTCCCGGCGAGAAGCTCATCAGCGGTAATGTCATAAGCTCCTATCCATTCAAAGCCTTTCTCGTCTCCCAGAGAAAAGGCGAGGGACTGTCCGGGCGGCGCAAGAGAGCTTTTCTCATGGATCAGTAGCCTTGTTGTGGGACTGTCCTTCAGCTTGCCGATAAAGAGTAGGCTGCGGACTGCCGCCGTAATGTCGATAGACCCTAATCCCCGGTAGGTGCTTTGCGTTCCTGCGGCTTTGTTCAAGTGTCCAATCAGCACGATAGCGCACCCGGTAGCCTGTGCAATGTCTCCCAAACTGCGGAATATCGGGCGCACCTCGTTTGCTCTGTTCATGTCCACATCTGCGCCCAGAAAAGCCTGTACCGGGTCAATGATAACCAGCCTTGCGTTGTTTTCCCGGATTGCCCTTGCTATGCGTTCATCGGCAAGGGTCAGAGATGCGTCCCTGTCATCAATGACAAGCACTCGTTCAAGGTCTGCGTCCGCTTCTATCAGTCGGGGCTTGACGGTATCGCCCAGACCGTCCTCGGCAGTTTGATAGATGATATTGAAAGGCTCAAGTGTCTCCATACCGGGTAAAGGCTTTCGATTGGTGCAAGCCGCCGCAAGGCGCATGGCAAAGTAGGTCTTGCCCTCGCCGGGATTGCCCTGTATGATGGCCAGCTTGCCAAATGGGATATACGGAAACCATAACCAATCCACGCTCGTCAGCTCCACATCTTCCATACGGAGCATTGGGACAGGCTGGGCGGTGGGCAGTTCTCGCAGCGTGATTGTCTCGGCAATGAATTTGCGGTTTGGAATATCCGCTTGCTGACGGAGAACATCGTTCCAGTCTTTCCTTGCCGGGACAAGGCGAATGACGGCGATCTCGCCGGGAATGGACTGTGCCAGTCGTATGCAGGCTTCGCTTCCTGCGGTGTCGCTGTCAAGGCAGAGGAACACTTTTCGGGTGTCCTTGCGTTCAGAAAGAAAACGGTCAAGGGCTTTACCAGAAACGCCGCCCAGGGCAAGATAGCTCCTTGTCTGCCAATCCTGCGGATAAAGGCAGATAAAGGACAAAAGGTCTATCGGCGCTTCAAAGACAAAGAGCTGGTTGCCGTTTCCCTCATAGCGGAACGGATAGGACTTGTCAGACCCGGTAACATCCTGTCTGAATGTGTCTGCCGTTCCTCGCACATGGGCGTATCTCGGTGTGCCGTTTCGGTCTCTGCCGACAAAGACAACATTGTGCCGCTTTGCGTCCTCATAAATATCCCCGGAAAGAAGAAAAGCCTCAACCAGTTTCGGGTTGAGACCTCGGCTTTCGCAAAGATATTGAATTGCTCTATCGGCTGTTCGGTTGTGCAAGGGCAAGTGAAACGCTGTGGGCGGTGCTGTGCCGGCTTCGCTCTGTCCCTCGCCGTTTTCGCCTGTCAACATCTGGACGGCTTCGGGAAAGGACTTGCCGTAAAACTCCATGACAAAATCAATGGGATAGCCGCCCTTGCTCTGGCTGTGGCGAAACCACTTGTTTCCCCGGACGGTCAGGCTGTCATGTTCTTTCCAGCGGTATTCTCGTCCGCTTTTGATAAGCGTCTCTCCCTGTGTACGGAGAAAATCTTCCAGACTGACGGCGTTCGCCCGGTCAATTTGTGCTTGGGTGTAATTCATCGGGATAGTTCCTCCTTTTTCTGTCGTGTTTGGGGGCGATTTTGGAGCTTTTGTTCCTCTGTGCGCTCGTTAAATCGGGCGGCAGTATCTACGCATGACTTGACCTTCCAAAGACGGTGTAAATCGTCTCTGACGGTCTTAAACTCGCCATAGGTGGTGTTGTGCGCCTATTCCAGCTCGTCATACTCGTCGGACAGCTTTTTCATATCCACCTTGCCGTCTGGGAACTCCCCGGTCAGCTTTCGTCTGGCGGCGTAGAACTGTATCAGTTCCGCTTCATGCTCTGCCTTGTACTTGGCTTTGGGCTTCACAAACTTGATTTTTTGCAAGCCGTCATAGACAGGTTTCAACCTCTGGAAAGCGGAAGAACTGTCATAGAGCCGCTTAATCGCTTTCATTCGTGCCGTCTGCTCGTCTAGCGTTTTCTTCAAGCTCTCTGTGGCAGCACTGTGTTCGCTGACACGGCGTTCCAAATCCTCAAGGGAGTAAATGCCGTTTGCCCGGAGATAATTGAAAGTCTCGTTCATCTCCTTTAGGTTGCTGACCATGCCTTTCTGCGAATACGCCCCGGCTCTGCGCTGGGTGTAATAGGCGTTCAGCAGAGAAACAAGGTCGGGTGCCTGTGGCTTGGCAAGCTCGGCTTTCATATCCGCTATCCAGCCCATAAGCAAAGTGATTTTCTTCTTGATATCCCGGATCACGGCGTTGGTGGCTTTGATCCAGCGGTTGAACTCGCCTTTCTCGGTGCGTATGCCTTTCTTCTCCATTGCCCGGACGGTTGCGCCCTCATGGACGGTGGGAAGAAGCTCCACGCCCTGACGCTCATAGCTTCGGTGGTCGATACGAACATCAAGCCCTTTCTCCGCAAACTTGGCGTTGCATAGTTCCGCCCATGTCTGCCGCCAGTATTCCAGCGTTTCGGGACTGCCCCAGTCGGTAGTGGGAACGGCATTGAAAACATACTCGCCGTTCTGGTCTCTGATACGATTTCCGTCCTCGTCCAGCTCGTACACCCGGCGTTGCTTTAGTCCCCATTTGCCGTTCTGCTCAATGGGACGGATGGGGCAAAGCACATGGAAGTGTGGGTTTGGTATGCCGCCGTCCTCCCGGTCTGGCTGGTGTACGGCGAAGTCAACCACCATGCCACGGCTCACAAAGTTCTCCAATAAAAATTACCTTGCAAGAGCGATGTTTTCCTCAAGGGAAAATTCATTCTGCAAGGCAATGTCAAAGCTGTATGCAAGCTGGGCGTTCTTTCCACGCTCGGCTTTTTCCACGGCGTTCCATAGGGTCTGGCGGTCTGCGTATTCTGGCGGTGCATGGGACGGCAAGAGAATGTCAGAGCAGATCACGCCGCCCTTGCGGGTGTAGTCGCTGTATTCGCCGTAATACTCGCTATACAATCGCTCCCCGGCTCGGTAGGCAGCAGAAGCGATAGCGGACTGTCCTGCGCGTCGCTTAGTCTGCGTGACGCTCAGATGAAATAGTGCCATCGGCTTTCAACTCCTTTTCTCTGTTTGCTTGGCTGATGTGGGTAATCGTCATGTGACGGACGGCTCGCTGGACTTCGGACAAAGAAAAGATTTGTTCCATCAGCTCTGTCATTTCGGTGCGTGTGAGATCTTTGACCTCCGGGGCAAGGCTCTCAGCCGTGCCGCCCGATTGCAAAGGCGGTGGGTGCGCTTGGTGCGTTCGCCTTTCTCCAGATACTTCTTTCTGTTCTCCAGACGCTCCAGCTTGTGCTGTTCCTGTGCAAGCTGCGTCTCGGCTCGTTCCTTTTCGGCTCGAAGCTGTTCAAGGGTTTTCGGTTTTGTCATTGTGATTGACCTCCTTTTTTTGATTTTGGGAATAAAAAAAGACCGTCAACTTTTCGCATAGTGCGACCAGTCAACGGTCAGTTTTTGATATTTAGTTATTGTGTGTTACCATTTGTCGATTTTTAATTTTGCTTTTCGCTTAACCTTAAACCAGAAGCTATTTGAATAGTTCTCGTTATGGACTAAAACCTCATACGCCTCCATAGCTCCAGCAGAATATACAAAGCCAAATAATCCGACTGACAATCCTAAAAAGACAAGCGAATGATAGTGTGTCCATGGAATTATTCCTCGAACGGTAATAGCGAGTGTCAAAAGACCTATGATGAACAGAACTGTGCAAGGGATAGCAACAACCATGTTCTTTTTCTTCATGGAACGATATTCGTCAGTTAGTACCTTTAGAAATTCATAATCAAAAAGCAAACTCTCTTTTTTCAAAATTGTGTATTCATCTTTTGAAATGAACATTGAAACCACAAGAGCAATAATTCCTGCAAGTATGCAAATGGACATACCCAACACTTTCCATGCAGTCGCTGTCTGAAACACGGTGTAGGGTATTCCAGCTAAAGCAAACAAGGCGAATCCGGCACCAAAATATTTGCAAGTCTTTTTCTCGTTGACGATATAGCCAACAGCCATTTCTCTACTTACATAATAGCCTTTTTCATCTGCGCTACTTTCCGTTTTTTCGCCTTTCAGTAGGAAGTCAATAGATACCTCAAAGACATTTGAAAGCAACAGCAATTTTTCTGTTTCCGGATATCCTTGATTATTCTCCCACTTGCTGATTGCTTGTCGGGTTGTTCCCACAAACTCTGCAAGAGCTTCTTGAGACAGACCTTTTTCTTTTCTGAGTTTGTAGATTTTTTCGCCTAAATTCATAGGTGATACCTCCTTTGATTTTAATAGCATAATTCTACCAAAGCGAGGTGTCATTATCTATCTTTCGGGAAATGCACTTTGTCAACTTCAAGTTGCAGATATGTTTTCCAGTGCATAACTGTCCTTTTTCAAACTTGCTGGCGGCGAACAGCATTTCATGCTGTTTGCGGACGGCAAGCCCACAGGGGATAGCCGCTTTAGCGGCGCAAGGGGGTGTAGCCACCTTGACGGAACGAAGTGACGAAACATTCTCGGTTATGCAGTTTTCTTCTGCTGACCGGGAATGAAGCTCCGCAGGACGCACTACTCTCGACAGAGAGTATAGAAGTGCGCCCTTTGTTCCAAAGGGATTTTATACATCCGTTATGTCTGCTGCGTACAGCTTATCAAACTGGCCGGGGCAGTGGACATCATATCAGGCCAACAGCGATTCAGCCTGTCGAATATGAATTGTGGGATGTATATGAATTTATCTGACAATCATAAAAGCATAACAGCTCGCCGTTCCGCTTTCCGTCCGAGCGCGAAGGCATATGCTCCACTGATGTTCTCCGGTATCTGCATCACGGAATAACCGTCATGCGTCCGCTCGGTCGCAGCCTCCAACATGCTGTTTGGATAAAGCTCATACAGCGTGTTTACAAGCGTAAAGTGCGCTTCGACATACTTTGTTCCTTGGTACTGACCCAATGTGACGGTATCTCCGTAGTTGCCCCGGATAATATAATCCGTGTAATCCTGCACGATTCCCCCGCCGTTACTCCATGACCAATCTGCGGCAAGGTACGGTATATTCAGCGAATCCAGGAGACCGCAAAATTCCGCGTCCGCCTGCTTGACCTTTTCAGCATAGCTGGCAAATGTCTGCCCGGATTCAGTGCCGGTATACGGCGTGAAAGTCTGTCCATTGATTTCCTCAATGACCTTGTCAGGAGTATACGACATATCCTGCCCAACACCAGTCGGCATAATATCAAATTCCGGATTCGAACCGTAGATATCGGTCAACTGCCCTCTCACTACGCCGCCACGCCATACGACAGGCAGACACATGCCTAAATCCTCGAGAGGCAAAAACGCATAATCGCCGACATTTGCCGAAAACGTGACAAGCTGATCGCCCGCCGCCAGATTCAAAACTGGCAGCTCCTCTGAGGACCTCGGCAGCGCATCTAAAACTGACGACTCACTTACACGGTCGGAATCGGTATATGTCATTTTTGTCGGCTCGAGATTATAAAACCGGCCGTCATGCAGGATAAAAATCGGATTTAGACTTACATATTCCATGTTCGCTGCATCTTCAGCATTGTCGTAAAACGGAACGCTTAAGCGCCAGTCGTACCCCATTTCGCTCCATTCTTCGTCCGCCGGCTCATCCGCCTTATCCGTCGGCTCTTCCGCCTCATGCATCGGCTGATTCTCCGGTTGCGGAACATCGTTCTGTCCAGCTGAGTTAACCTGTCCAGAACACCCGGCAGAACAAAGCAGCAGGAGGGCAGCGATAAACATCAGTATTCGCTTTTTCATCTTTCTCTCTTCTTTCATATGATGGTTGCAAATTCATGTGAATTCGCAGTACATTCTTAGCTTACCATAAAGCAACAAGTTGTCAAGTGCTTTTACCGTCAACATACTTCAGGCTGTCTGCCTCGCAGGACGCACTACCCTCGATAGAGAGTATAGAAGTGCGCCCTTTAGTTCCTAAAGGGGTTTTATCGGTTCGATAAAGCTGAATTTATCTGCAGTCACTTTCTTTTCGTTTTCCAATTCCTTTTCTGTAATCTTCCATGAGCCTAACACAATGACCTGCTATATCGTGCATTCCAAGTTCCTGAAAAAAGACAATTTGCAGTTTCATCAGTTCTTCGCAAACCGTCAACTTCTGTTCATCCATATTGCCGACAGCAAGCCATGGGAAAGCCTTATATTTCCTCGTGTCACCAATGAGAAAATTATACCCTATTAACTGATTTTCACGGAGAACGAAATAGAATTGTGGACCCGAATTCGGAACTGACTTTTCCATAATCCGCTGCATTGTTTTCACACCGCCGTATGCCGGGAAAAAACCGATTTGCGCAAGAGCATTTAATATGTCAAGCCGTTTATCCGTGGGTATATCTCTGTAATTGAGAATCTGTTCCATTTGCTTTGCCCTCATTAAATCCCGATTCATAATGTAAGAGTAAGGTCTATCCGGCCTTGCTCTTTTCTTTTAAAATGGAGATATGGTCTGACGAAATTTCCGATTGGGACATCACGCCCGCAGACAAATGTGTCAGCCAGCCTCCATTGTTTTGTGCTCGATTCAGCAAGTTGGGACATAGCTCCCGTTTCACGATTGAATATGTGCGTACTTTGGAAAAGCTGGATAGCCATAAATCGAAACGAAAGAAGGAATGTCAATGCTCGCAGTAGGAATCGATATTTCCAAGTCAAAAAGTGTAGCAGCCATCTTAAACCAAGATGGATCAATGCACACAGGCCCTTTTGAATTCCACCATACGCAGCCCGAACTAGATGCTTTCATCAAGTATATTTTGAATAGCAATCAATCTGCAACCATCTTAATGGAAAATACCGGGCATTACCATTATCCTGTTCTGAAAGCGTTTCAGGAAGCCGGGCTCCCTGTTTGTATGGTTAATGCCTATCAAATCAAGAAATTCGGAGACATGGATCTTCGCAAGGCCAAAACGGACAAGAAAGATGCAGTGCGGATTGCCAGATATGCATTGGAAAAGAGTTATTCTCTGGTTCCATACACATCTATGGAGCAGAAATACGAAGATTTAAGATTTTTGGCACGACAGTATAATCAGCGAATGCTTACCCTGAAAACCAACAAAGTATTTCTACTTAATCTATTGGATGAAACGATGCCTGGCATAACCAACATCCTGCCTCTAACGACCAGAACGCCAGAAACCAGTCTTTCCGTTCTCTTTATCAATCGTTTTAAATCCTACGATCGTATAGAGAAAATGGGGAAAAGTCGTTTTCTTGACGCATTTGAAAAAATCGCAAGGAAATCTCGGAATCGCCAAACCAAAACCTATGGGTTGGCAATTTACGAAGCTGCATTGCTCAATATCACAACAAGAGGAGAAAACGAATATACCCTTGGGGCTCAAGATCAGTGCCTTGAACTTGTCTGTGAATCCCAAAAGGCCGCTGATTCAATTATTCTAAAGATGCAGACATTGGCTGAAACATTGCCCGAATACGCCGTGCTGCGTTCTATGGCTGGTGTAGGTAATAGACTCGGTCCCCTTATCCTTGCTGAAATTGGAGATATCCGCCGCTTTCACAGTGGAAAAGCACTCAACGCTTATGCTGGTAACGATGCGCCTCCATATCAGTCTGGAACATTTGAGAGCCACAATCGCCACATATCAAAACGTGGGAATGCGGCTCTCAGAAAGTATTGCTTTGAGGTTATGCAGGCACTCAAACTTACACGACCTCAAGATGACCCTGTCTACCTTTTTCTGCTCAAAAAGAACAGGAAGGGAAACCGTATAATGTAGCTAAAATGGCCGGAGTCAACAAGTTTCTCCGCATCTACTATGCGAGAGCGATGGAAACGCTCAAGCAACTGTAACCACTGATTTTATTATATAGCTTTTTCAAAAATCCACAACTGCTGTGGGTTTAATTTGATGCGCCCTTTTTTCCAAAAGAAAATCGGAAAATCTATAAACAAACTCTTGACAAATACATTAGCAAGATTTGTTTCTCAATTTCGTATTCAAATTATACCATAAAACTTGTGAACAATTCTACCGCAACTTTGGAATATATGAGAAAAGCCCGAACAGTTTTCTGTCCGGACTTCCTCGCTCAATCATAAATCAATTCTGCTTTCACAACTTCCTCTGCCTGTGCCTTGCAAGCGTTCATCTGCCGTACCCACTCCATCTGATTTTCGGCTTTCAGTTGCTCGGTCACGCCGTTTCGCTCTGCCAGTGACCGCACGATCAACTCTATGCGGTTTCGTGCCGCTTCGTCAATCTCGGCGCAATGCTCAAAGAGCTTGTCGGATAGTACCAGCTTATTGAACAGTATCGGGCGGTGCATTTCCAGATACGCCTTGCGAAGTCTGCCGTAGTGTCCGATGGGCTTGGTCTTGCGGATAATGATGTTCGGGATAAGATAATCACCGTTCTGTGTGTAAGTGATATTCATGCTGTTTGTACTCCTTTCATCGGCTCTCTCTGCGGTAAACTGCTGACCGGAACGAACACGCCCTTTGCAATGTCCTCCGCACGAATGGCGGCTTTCTTGGCTTCGATTTCTGCCTTTTTCCGCTTCTTGATTTTGTCCTCGTATCGCTTCTGCGCTCCGCTGGCTTTCCGCTTCAAGTAGTTCTGATGAAGCCTGTCCTTGCGTTCCTCACGTTTGCGGATTTCCTCTAATTCTTCCGGGGTCAGCTCCACTTCTCCAAACGCCGGGGAACAAATCGCCCAACAAAATTGAAGTAAATCTCGACCTCCTGTGTGGTCTGTATACTGCCTTTGCGGTCACGCTCATGCACAAGAATTTTCTCGATAAACTCGTTGAGCATGGCAATGGTCAGCTTGTCGAAGTTCTCATATTTGTCGATCAGAGCGATAAAACGGTCAGCGTCCTTTTCGTGCTTCTCATAGCTCTTGACAGCCTTTTCCAGAACAGAGATTTCAGCGGTAAGCTCGGACTGTTCCTTTTCGTATTGAGCGTCCAGAGTGGCGTATCTGCTGTCGGACAGCTTGCCTAAAATGTTGTCCTCATAGATTTTGCAGAGCAGCTATTACGAAAGACCAAAATGTGATGCTACCCAAGTACACGGTGTTTTTTAAGGCTAAAGATGCGGATGCGCTGACTTCCGCTTTTGAGGAATTCACCAACCGCAAGCTGAAGGCAAAGGAAAAACCGAGTGTTCTGGAGCAGCTTAACAAGCTCAAAGAGCTGGTTGCTGCAATTCTGCCGGATAAGGTTCGCCACAAAAGTCAGGAGCGTGATCTATGAGTAATAAGACAAAAAAGCGGCTGATCCTGAACCTGCCGTACTTCATTGCCGGTCTTGTATGTACCAATCTGGGAGAAGCGTGGAGAATTGCCGAGGGCGCAGACATGTCTGAAAAGCTCCTCGGCTTTCTTTCTGCCCTGGGTGTAGCCTTTTCCAATCCGATGCCAAGTCTGCATCCGATGGATTTGCTGATTGGCGTGTGCTGCGGAACAGGTCTGCGGCTTGCCGTGTACCTGAAAGGCAAAAATGCCAAGAAATATCGCCATGGCATGGAGTACGGCTCTGCCCAGTGGGGAACGCAGAAAGACATCGAACCGTTTGAAGACCCGGTGTTTGCAAACAATGTGATTCTGACCCGGACGGAGCGGCTGATGATGAGCAATCGTCCGAAGAATCCGGCCAACGCAAGGAATAAGAATGTTCTGATTGTCGGCGGTTCTGGTTCCGGTAAAACTCGCTTTTGGTTGAAGCCAAACCTTCTCCAGATGCACAGCTCCTATGTGGTCACTAACCCGAAAGGCAGCATCGTGATTGAGTGCGGCAATGCTCTTTTGAAGCATGGCTACAACATCAAGATTTTCAACACCATCAATTTCAGAAAGTCGATGCACTATAATCCCTTCGCCTATATCCATTCAGAAAAAGACATTCTGAAACTGGTGACAACGCTGATTGCCAACACAAAGGGCGATGGAAAAGCCGGTGACGAGTTCTGGACGAAGGCAGAAACGCTGCTCTACTGCGCCTTGATCGGATATATCCACTATGAGGCACCGCTGGAAGAGCAGAACTTTGCAACTCTGATTGAATTCCTGAATGCGATGGAAGTTCGCGAGGATGATGAAACCTTTCAGAATCCGGTGGATCAGATGTTTGAAGTTCTGAAAAAGAAGAAGCCGAATCACTTTGCTGTCCGGCAATATGCCAAGCTCAAGCTGGCTGCCGGTGTTGTATGCTCTAAAAGACTTCTTAATCAAGCGGTTGGGAAGTCTCTTAGAACACACAACCTAAAACCGAAGAAAGGAGCGCAAGTTATGAGAAAAAACGAGAAAATCACTGCTCTGTATGAACGGTTGAGCCGTGATGACTTTGGCAAAGATGATGACCAACAGCGTGAGAGCAATTCCATTTCCAACCAAAAGCAATGTTGGAGGAGTTCGCCGCACGGCAGGGGTTTACGAACATTGTCCATTTCACGGACGATGGCATTAGCGGCACTTGCTTTGACCGTCCCGGATTTCTGGCA